>NZ_DAINDI010000013.1:7854-16968 GCF_036731945.1 Psychrobacter sp. | reverse complement strand
GTACCAACTCAAAACCACTCACATCAGGCAACATCACATCCATGATGACCACATTGAAATCCTCGGTCATCAAAGCATGATAGCCACCAAGTCCTGTCGTTTGGTGCTCAACAATAAAGCCCGCCTCACTCAAACCTTTTTTAATATAATCACCAAGTGACAGCTCATCTTCGACCAATAGTATTTTCATAGCGTACTCATGCCCGTTATTTATAATTTTTATGCGATTGCATCATATACAAGTTGCAAACCTCCAATCATAGAGCAATACCAGCGCTATACCTATGCCAGACGGCTAAGATGACAAAATTGTCATCTTAGCGTCATCTCATTGTCAGGCTGATACTGCTATCATTTTTGGAGAAAAATCAACAAGGTTAGTTTGCGCTTTATAAAGCCATGCGTGCAAACAAAGACAGTACAAACCAAGTATACGCGGATGTTGAGTCTGCTAAGCAGTGGTTATAAGCTCATAAAATGCAATAAAAAACCTTTTAGTGATCGGCCAGGCCTTTAAATAGCCTAAGCAATATAAATTAATAAAAAAAACATAAACAACGTAGCGGGAGACTACCTTATGCAGCATTCAAAAGAAGAAAAAATGAACCCGTATGTCAGATTTTCATTGATGATTTTAACGTCAACCATCGTCATGTATATCATGATGTATTTTAATACTTATCAATGGGATCACGTTTATTTTAGCGAAACCAGAGCTTATATGGCGCTGTATATGGGCGCTGCTATGTCGGTCATCATGTTGGCGTTTATGAACCATATGTACAAAAAAAACAAAGTCAATCTTATGATTTATGGGCTGAGCATCGTAATGTTTGCCGTTGGTCTTTGGGGCGTCAGATCCCAAGCGACCGTTGATCAAGTTGACTGGATGCAGGCGATGATACCGCACCATTCGATTGCTATTTTGACCAGTACCCGCGCCGATATCGACGACCCGAGAGTGCGTAAACTTGCCGATGATATCATCGAGGCGCAAGAGCGCGAAATTGGCGAAATGCAAGAGCTAATCGAAGAGCTTAAATAAATTAAAGAAGTGCTGTCGTTTAATCACTTAGTAAATTGATCGCTCAAAAAACCTAAGAATTGAACGCCATAGAACTTAAAAAGTCCAGAAATTGAACAACCAAGTTAAAAAATTAACTAATATTTTAATAAATGCTCGTAGTTAAATGGCTGTATTTAACGCAGTCATTTAACTATTTTTTTTCGGTAAATTTTCCTTAATTTGCCACTTTTTACGCCTTATTTAAACAAAGGATACACCATGAAAATTACTAACCATTCCCGTCTTGGGGTGCTTACTACTAGTATTAGTGCTGCCTTGCTTATCAGTGCTTGTCAGCCTGCAAATGAAGAGGCTGCTAATGAAAACGCTGCGCCTGCTACAGAAGAAGCAATCGTCAATGACACGACTGACACGACTCCCGAAACAGCGACCAGCCCGCACGCCAATCACGATATGGCAGCGATGAGCACAGATACTGAGCACATGTCGGTGACGCACAAAGCGTACAATGGCTCGATGGTAAAAATGCACGATGCGATGATGGTTGGGATGAATTACAACGATCCCGATACCGCGTTTGCGCAAGGGATGCTCGGTCATCATGTCGGGGCGGTTGAAATGGCGGAGATTCAGCTAAAATACGGTACGGATAAAGAGATGCGTCAGCTAGCGCAAGAAATCATCGACGCCCAACAATCTGAGATTGAACAAATGCAAAGCTGGCTCGCCAGTCATCCTGATGCAACTGAAGCCATGCCTGATACCAAAGCCATGCAACAAGCCTACGCTGATGGGATGGATGCTATGCACGATGAGATGATGGCGGGTATCGCGGACCCTAAACCTGATATGGCGTTTGCGCGCGGTATGTTACCGCATCATAAGGGTGCCGTTGATATGGCAGAAGTAGAGTTAAAATATGGTAAAGATGCCGAAATGCGTCAGCTGGCACAAGCGGTTATCGACGCGCAGCAGGCTGAAATTGAGCAAATGCAAAATTGGATTGCCAAAAATGGCGGCTAGTATTTTTACATAAAATACTAGGTTTGTTAAGTATGAAAAGTCTGTTCCTTAAATTAAAAAACCCAGCTAAGAATCTTAGCTGGGTTTTTTTTACGAATAATAATTTCTTAAACTTTAAACAATGATGGCATGCTGTTAGACATTTTTACCATGTTGCTTTTGCTGAATGTCTTTTGCTAAGTTATAGCATTCATTGATATGGTCGGTGGCGATTTTTTTGAAAATCATATAGCCCATGGTCGCGGCGACCATTTGTCCACCTAAAGGAATGAACTTAGTCACTTGTTTGGCGGCAATACGACCGCCGAAACCTTGGACGGTCTTTTTCACGATACCACGTGTCGCCATTAGTCCTGCAAAATCAACCGTACGGTCTTTTAGCGCTTGCCAATGGATGGCGCGTGATTCTAAATCGACGGCAGACTGGCGGCCTTCAATCAGTCCAAAACGCTCACTGATCTCAGGTAGCAGGACGGTCAGCATGCTGGCATCGACTGCCACGTCAAAAAATGGAATAGGTACGATTGCAACACCAGCAGAAAGCTTGGCGCGTTTTTTGACCAATTTTTCGCACTCCTTTTTGACTTTATCTAGGTCTAGATTAGGATCGATGGTATTAGGCAGTTTTTCAGCGGTTGGGGTGGTTTTCATGACGCGTCCTTAAAATGTTTAAAAAATAGAAAGTAATTAATATAGTAAAAGCAAACTTGGCAAAAATGATGAGTGTCTTATAATTTTCTCATAAGTCATCTTCTCATAACTCATCTTGAATGTTTACCATTTTATGGCTTTATAAGCGCCTTACAATCATTGCTTTGTAGCAAAATGCAGAAAATTGCAGGCTCTCTACACCGTTTTTGTAAATAAAGGGCAGGTTGCCAAGCAAGTGTTTAAACATTCGCCATCTATAGCCTTTGTTTTTCCTACATGATATGTCATATAAATTACGCCATAAGGCATAATTGGGCAATCGCCAAACCTAGACGATACTGCTAAAAATTCTCATTGTGGCTATGTGCCAAAGCCAGTAGAATAGCACCATGCTAAATTTAACCCCCCGTTATACCTGCACTCGCATCGACGAGTTGCCCGCCGCGTTGCAACCACTTGCCGCCCAATCCTTTACCCTTGCTAGGCTTTATGCGGGTCGCGGTATCACTGCGCCTGATGAGTTAGAGACTGGTTTATCTGGTTTATTACCTGCTGAAATGCTGTATGGCGTCACCGAAGCGGTGCGTTTGTTAGATGTGGCCATCGACGAAGGTCAGCGTATATTAATCGTCGGTGATTTTGATTGCGACGGGGCAACCAGTACCGCATTGATGATGCGCGTGCTGACAAAGATGGGCGCGGTGGTGGATTTTTTAGTCCCTGACCGTTTTAAATATGGTTATGGTCTGACGCCAGAGATTGTTGAATTAGGTATCCAGACTTATAAGCCCGACATGATTGTGACGGTCGATAATGGTATCTCAAGCCATGACGGCGTGGCGCGGGCGCAGGCCGATGGCATCACTGTTATTATCACTGACCATCATCTGACTACTAAAGAGACGCCGCCCGCCGAAGCAGTGGTCAATCCCAATCAGCTCGATTGCAATTTTAGTAGTAAAGCCTTGGTTGGCGTCGGCGTGGCGTTTTATGTGCTCGGACGCTTGGCGAAACTGCGCCGCGAAGCAGGCAAGTCTAGCGTGCAAGTCAGCCAATATTTAGATTTGGTCGCGCTTGGGACGATTGCTGACGTTGGCGTACTCGATAAAAACAATCGTATTTTAGTGCATCATGGTCTAAACGCCATTCGCCAGGGTCGCTGCTCGCTTGGGATATTGGCACTGCTTGAACAAGCGGGCCGTGACCCGAAGCAATTGCAGGCGCAGGATTTTGGTTTTGTTTTAGGTCCGCGTATCAATGCCGCTGGGCGTATGGATAATATGCGCATCGGTATCGAGTGCTTATTGACTGATGATTGGAGCACCGCACAGCGTTTGGCACAAGAGCTTGAGCAGCTTAACCGTACGCGCCGTCATGTCGAAGGCGAGATGCGCGCGCAAGCAGATAGCATTGTGCAAGCGTTAGCTGCTACTGATTCTAATGCTGATGTTAATACTGCCGATGTGAATACTGATGCTGACGAGAGCGATGAAACTCTTATCCAGCCTAAAACTGAAAAGTCAGCTATTGATAATCAAAATCGCAGTATTATTTTATATCAAGACGATTGGCATCAAGGGGTTATCGGTATCGTCGCTGGTCGTTTAAAAGAAAGCCATTATCTGCCCAGTATCGTTTTTGCACCAGCGGATACAGAACGCACGGGTGACGACGATGCCATCAAAGGCTCAGCGCGCTCTATCGCAGGCGTGCATATTCGTGATGCGATTGAGCAAGTGGCCGAACGTTATCCTGATTTAGTCAGCCACTTTGGTGGTCATGCCATGGCGGCAGGTTTAACCATTAAACGGCGTAATTTCGATGGCTTCGTAACCGCGTTTAATGAAGTGATGGCACAGATTGATGAAGAAGTCTTTGCCGAGCAGAAATTTACCGATGGACCCTTGCAAGCGGCTGATTTTAGCTTATGGTTTGCAGAGCATTTAGCCAACGCCAGCATTTGGGGTCATGGCTTTGCACCGCCGATATTTGACGGCGTATTTGAAGTATTGAGCTTTAAGATATTAAAAGACAAGCATCTTAAATTGTCGCTACGTTATCCTGAGGTGCAATATCCGATTGAGGCAATCCAATTCAATTTTGATAGCAATGCTTGGGATTACCGCGCCGACAAAGTGCATGTATTATTCCAGCTAGACATTAACGAGTGGAACGGCAAACAAAGCTTGCAGTTGATGGTCAAAGATTTGGCGCTGGTAAAAGAAACAGTAGAGAAAAGCGAGTAGTTGCTAGGCTTGAATAGTTTAATATTTCCATTCAATGGTTGGAAATTGCCAGTCATAACGAATGGCAAGCATCCGCAAAGTAAAAATCGTCGCCATTGCTGAGATATCAGCAATCCAAGCGCTTACGCCAAGATTTTGCAGGGCAAAATAAAGAATGCCGCCCGTCAAAGACGCACTAATATAAATCTCTTGTTGTAGCACCAGCGGAATCTCATTACAAATCATATCGCGGATGATGCCGCCGACAATAATCGTAATCACCCCGAGTAATAATGCCACCGGCACATTGGCGCCCATACTATCGGCTACCTTGATACCGATTAAGGTAAAGGCTGATAGCCCAATAGTGTCGGAGAGCTTAAGGAATTTATCAACGCGCCTAGAGTTGGGGTGAAAGAATATCTGCATCACCAATGACGAAACAGTAATAAGCGTCAAATAACTCATGTCTACCATCCAAAACAGCGGAGGACGATCCAAAATGACATCGCGCACCGTACCGCCGCCGATGGCAGTCACAATCGATACCAGTAAACAGCCAAAGACATCGAAATTCTTATGCTTGGCCAATATCGTCCCTGAAATACTACAAGCGACAATCCCAATCATATCAAACAGATAAATGAGTGAGCGCGGGTCAAAAGTAGTCATCAATTCAGAATCTAAAGCGATGGTGAGCATGCATTTTTCTCATTAAATCCCTCATATTAAAACGTCAATATCAAAGCACTGCTATTTTTTGCCCATGAAGTTAAGCGGTAAAACGAATAGTTAATCGACCAAACGAATAGAAGGCAGGTGCCAATCGAATTTAAGCGCCAGCATACGCACGAAAAAGATAATAAATAACATCATAAATTCATTGGTAACCGCATCAACGCCCCAGTAATCAAGTGCCAAATAGCTCAAGGATCCTGCAATACTGGCGGTGATATAAATCTCACGCTGTAGCAGCAGCGGTATCTCATTACAGATAATATCACGTAATAAACCACCGATAATCGCCGTCCAAACTCCCATCATAACGGCAATAACTGGCGACATATCTTGCGCCAACGCCACTTTAAAACCAATAACACTAAAGGCCGCCAGTCCAATCGCATCAAAAAATTTGAGCGCTTTATCAATCTTATGATACAGATGAAAGAAAATTTGTAGAATAAGCGAGGTAATAGTAATGACAATGACATAGTTGAGGTCAGTCATCCAAAATAGCGGATGACGATCGAGCGCCATATCGCGCAATGTACCACCGCCAATGGCATTGACCATAGAAACCAAAATACAGCCAGCAATATCAAAGCCTTTATGCTGCGCCAGCAAAGTGCCAGCGATGGCACAAGCAATGACACCCACCATATCTAATAAATACAGCAGAATATCGGGGAAAATAAAGTGATTTATCATGACTTATTTTAGCCTCAACCGTCTTTTGCAAATAATATTAGGCCTAGCATAATCAGCCCAATACCGACCAATCCCAATGCTGAGGGTAGCGCGTTATTCAACAATAGTATACCGCCAATCAAAGCAAAGATGACCTCGCTGGCTTGGGTCGAGTCAACGCCTGCCACTTCACTTGACGTCACCGCTTGCTCACGCGCATAAAAAAATATGCTGGTCGCTGCCACCCCAGCCAACAATGCAACTAACAAAGTGTTAAATAACTGGGTGGTTGCAGGTGGTTCAGGCTGGATAAAAGCGCCTAAAACCAGCCAAAATGGAAAGCTACCCAAGGTCATTAGCCAGACTTTATTAAAGGCATTTTGTAATAAGCTCGTCTCGATAGCAGGAATGCGGGCAATGAGGTTTTGTAGAGGTGAGGAGGATTTAACTTCGATGCTAGAGAGGATGGTTAAAGTAGCGTTGTTATCCGAAGTACTAGACATGACAGCAGACAAATCGAAAGCTTCTGAGACAAGCGGTTGGTTACTATGCTCGTGATGACTTTGTTCACTGTTGAGTTTCTTATCTTCTGTTACTTGTTGCGTTTTAGCTTTATCTTTATAAGGATAGTGTTTGCGTGAGTTATGTGAGACTTGCCAGACTAGTTGATTGCCGATTGGGTAACTAAAAGCCGCAATTAGCGCAGGTAGGGCACCGTAAAGTAGCATTTCTGCCATCGGCGTGCTATCTATGTCGGCAAGGGCAGAGGCGCGTAAACCTTCGCTGACGTTGACCAATACCACCCCGATAAATACCAAAAACGCATAAATAATAAACTTTTTATCGAAACGTTGCCCAAATGCCAATAGTACGAGCAAACTGGTTACGACGGTAAACATAAAGGTAGCAGCAACGACCCAGCCTGCCACGTGGTCGCCTGCATAGCAAATACCGGTATAAAATACCCCAAAGCCAATACTGCCGGTAAGACACCAAAAGCGCCAGTGCTGACGAAAAATGCTCGCAAGCGCTTGAATACGTCCAAAGCCATGTTGCAGGATAATAACGGCGCTGATAATCAGCCACATAAAGACATAGCGTAGGCTCGCTGACCAAAACCAATGGCCGCCAGCATTACTCATCAGCTCATTTAAAATAAATGTCGAGCTAAAGAACGCCCCCGCCAATAAGCCCAGTAAAATCAGTTTGACCATATATGCGTCCTTGCAGTCGGCTGTTTAGCTATAGTCAGAGCACTTTTAAACCGCTACGGTGTTACCCGCCCTAGATGTACTCAATGTACTATCCGCGGTCGGTCGCCTTGTAGCGATTCTAAAATTCCTTGACTATATTCAGAGGATGTTTAGTTTGGAATTTGGATTGCTTATTTATCTGAACTATTGATTTGTCCAATTTGCGCGAAGCTCATTCCATTATTTACCTTTAGCATCGGCCCAAATAATCTTATGCAATTGTAATTGAAAACGAACGGGAAGGGCGTCTGCCAGTATCCATTCAGCCAACTCGCGTGCCAATACTGGCACATCGGGGCTGCTCAATACTTCACTAGCAACGACTTCTTCTGCAACAGTAAACATGCTCAAACAGTGTTGCCTTTGCCCACTCATAATCGGCGCGATTCATAATGACAAATTTGATTTGGTCGTGCTGAGTGAGATAGTCGAGGTTTGACCAAAGATTTTTATCGACTTCACCTGAGCTTGGCGTTTTCAGATCCATAACTTTGCTGACCGCAGGCGGTACATTTTTTACCGTCAGCGCGCCTGCGGTTTCAAGTGAAATCTCATAACCGTCATTTAACAAACGTTGCATCAATTCAACGGCATTTGGCTGCGCTAACGGCTCACCACCCGTCAAGCAGATACGCTTACACGGATAGCTTTTGATGGTGGCGATAATGGCTTCTAGCGAATGACGTTCGCCGCCACTAAAAGCGTATTCAGTATCACAATAGACGCAGCGTAGCGGACAGCCGGTCAAGCGTACAAATATCGTCGGCAAGCCTGAGGTCAGCGCTTCACCTTGCAGCGAATAAAAAATTTCGGTCAAACGTAACCCTGCTTCGGGATCAGTGACAGGAATTGCCGAGGTGCGTAGTAAGAGCTCAGTCATAAGGTTTACAAGTACAGTTAGGGATTGATAATGCTATCAAGCATTTATTAAATAAAAAAAGCGTCAATAATCTGACTAACTCTAGAAATGTTAGTATTCAAATGAGACGAAGATTATAACGTAAAGTTTTGCATTAAACTGCCATAAGGCATTAAAAAAGATGCTGGAGTCAACCTCAGCATCTTTTTTGATAAAAAATTAACGTCATAACTAAAGCTTAATCACCAAAAAGCTAGGCCAAACGTAATAACTCATTGACCGAGGTTTTGGCTCGGGTTTGCGCATCGACTTTTTTCACGATGATAGCGGCGTACAAACTGTGTGTACCGTCTTCTGATGGCAAGCTACCGGGTACAACGACCGAGCCCGCTGGTACGCGGCCGCGATGAATCTCGCCCGTTTCGCGGTCATAAATCCGCGTTGATTGCCCGATAAACACCCCCATAGAAATTACTGAGCCTTCTTCTACTATCACGCCTTCAACGATTTCAGAGCGCGCACCGATAAAGCAGTTGTCTTCGATAATCGTTGGATTGGCTTGCAGCGGCTCTAAGACACCGCCGATACCGACGCCGCCTGATAGATGCACGTTTTTACCGATTTGGGCGCACGAACCAACCGTCGCCCACGTATCTACCATCGCGCCTT
>NZ_DAINDI010000013.1:0-7844 GCF_036731945.1 Psychrobacter sp. | reverse complement strand
CGCCTTGGTCGACATAAGCGCCAATGTTGACATACGATGGCATCAACACGGCACCGGCTGCGATGTATGAGCCTTTACGAGCAACCGCTGGTGGTACCACGCGTACGCCAGCTGCTTTAAACTGCTCTTGAGTCCAGTCAGCAAACTTTGTCGGCACTTTGTCATAAAACTGCACGTGTTCGCCCGCCGCCTGGACATAGTTATCGTTTAAACGAAATGATAATAATACCGCTTTTTTGGCCCATTGATTGACCACCCATTCGCCATCTTTTTTCTCAGCAACACGCAAGCTACCGTTGTCTAACTGTTCAAGCACTGCGTTAATAGCCTCGCGTATGTCTTGTGGCATGGTTGCTGGGCTATAGTCGTTACGATTTTCAAAGGCTTGCTCGATGGTTTGTTGCAATGTCATAAATATTCCTAAAGTTGGTGAAGGGTAAAAAAGATAATAAAAGTGGTCGTTTAAATTAATCAAGCATGTTGCTAAGCATGTTATTACCAAGCATTTTGTTACTAGGCAGCAGTATTGCTATTTATCCAGTCTGCAATATCTTGATAAACCTGCTGTTTATTTTGTTCATGAATCGGCTCATGGCGCATGTGTGGGTAGAGCTGTAGCGTGATATTGCTAAAGTTCTGTTTTTCTAAACGGCTGGCAATTTTGCGAATACCTTTGCCCATATCGCCGATCGGGTCATTCTCGCCACTGACCAGTAACATCGGGAAATCTTTGGCAATGGTCGTTGCCCAGTTTTTATTGAGACCCGCTTCCATCAAGCTAAACAAGGTCAAAAACCCATTGTTGGTAAAATCAAAACCCGTCAATGGATCGGCTTCATAAGCTTCGATAGCTTGAGGATCTTCGTTTAACCAAGCAAATTCTGAAGAAGAGATACGATTATCAAGCTTGCTATTGAGTACCTTATTCATCACATTGGCAAAGACTGGGTTCGGCTTTTTAGGCGCCACTTTTGCCAGTACTTTATTAATGGGTAATAGCACTTTGGTCAATGGATTGGCATCAGCAGTACCCATTAAGATAGCACCAGTAAAGTTCTGCGCGTGATGTTTGAGGACGTTGCGCACGATAAACGAGCCCATCGAATGCCCCATAACGAAATGCGGCACATCAGGATGTCGGGCCTTTAGACTGTCTGCCATGATAATAACGTCTTTTAATAATGACTGCACGGGATGTTCTTCAGCAAAAAAACCTAAATCATTGGCTGATTTAACCGTCTCTCCATGACCCAGCTGATCATAAGTGGCGACCGCAATACCGTTATCTGCTAAAAACTGCGCAAGCTCTGCATAACGACCGCTGTGTTCCGCCATGCCATGCACGATCAGTAGGGTAGCAGTAATCGGCGTGGTATTATCGCTTGGCTCAAAAAAAGTATGGTGCAGATAATGGGTGTTGTCAGAGGAGGTAATTTGCTCGGTGTTACTCATAAACGAATCCTAATATTGATATAAAAGAGACAGAAAAAACTTTATAGTCAAACTTGTATGAACTTGACTATAAAGCATTAAATTTTTCTTAGTATGCTGTCATTATAGTTTTACTTTGTCGGGCGCTGATAGATTATTTTACCTTCTTTAATGGTAGTAACCACATGAATATCTTTAAGTTTATCTAATATAACCAAATCAGCGAGCTTACCTTTAGTTAAGGTACCTTTGCTATTTTCCTCATAATACTCATAAGCGGCATTGGTCGTGATGGCTTTGAGCGCTTGATAAGGGGTCGCGCGCTCATTGGCGCCGATAATCTTGCCTGAGCGCGAGGTGCGATTAACCGCTGACCAAACGGTAAATAACGGGTCGACAGGCGTCACGGTATCGTCAGAATGGTTGGTGTATTTTAACCCCATTTTATCCGCTGTCGCTATCGGACTTAAAAAATCAGCGCGTTTTTTGCCTAAATTCTGCACATGCACATCACCCCAAAAATAGGCATGATTGGTAAAAAATGACGGTAGCATCTTATATTTTTTAAAGGCTTCTAGCTGATCGGGGCGCGCAAACTGAGCATGAATGGGCACCGTACGGCGATCTTTATCAGCGGCTTTCCCCGTCTTTTTAACCGCATATTCGTGGGCTTTGATAATCATATCTGTCGCGCCATCGCCATTATTATGGATAAACAGCTGGTTATCGTGCTTATAAGCCTTGGCAAACATCTCATTGAGCGCATCTTGGCTGATACTCGGCAAACCGCGACAGTCTTTTTTGCAGTCTGGTACTGGCGTCAAATAAGGTTGACTAAAATAAGCGGTCTTCCCTTGCGGCGAGCCATCAGCTATGATTTTAGTCCCTTGTACTTTAAAACCGTTTTGATAGGTTTTCCAAACAAAGTCTTTGTCCGCTAAGTTTTCATCTAAATCACTGCTGCCTGCCAGTGCGACTAAGTCGATTTTCAGCTTGCCAGCATCGGCTTGTTTTTGGAAAAACTGAATAGTATTACGAGCTGTTGAACCGTTGTGGGCGGTCGTCAGGCCATTTTTGGCATAATAATCTTGAGTTTGCTCAAAAAACTTAGCTTGATTGGGCTCTAATACCTCTAGCATTCGCCGCATAAATGGATACATAGCGGTTTCTTGGACAAGACCATTTGGTTCGCTAGAACCTTTAACCCGTGCTATATTTCCACCTTCTGGATTTTTAGTATCTGCGGTAATGTTCAGGGCTGCCAAGGCTTTGCTATTGGCGACACCCATATGACCGCTGGTATGTTGCAGATATACAGGGTTATTAGGCAATACTTTATCGATATCTGCTTTGTTTGGATGACGACCTTCTTTTAATTGACTCTCATCATAACCCCAACCATAGATCCATTCATCATCGGCGATGTTATTGTCCTTTTTATAGTCTTTTAAGGCTTGTAGTAATTTATCCATACTATCTATCTTGCCAACTGGCGGCGGGTTTAAATTTGCCTGACCCATGGTGTTTGACACCATATCAAAATGACTGTGCGGATCAATAAAGCCTGGTAGCAAGGTTTTGCTGTTTAGATTTACTTGCGCCGCATTTTTATATTTTGATTGCGCCGTATTTAAATCCCCAACATAAGCAATCTTGCCAGCCTGCGTGACTAAAGCTTCGACCATCTGCGGCTGCTCACCTTCCATGGTAATGATGTTGCCATTGTAATAAACCGTTGCTGAATCGCTTGTTTGTTCTGTATTTGGCTGTTTTGCGGTGGTTTGCAGGGCAGTACAACCAATCATGCTCATCAGTCCAATACTCAGTAACGTCGGCTTAATAATACCTATAGTCATGGCGCTATCCCTAATAGTTTTTTATAGTTTTTTCACATAAATAAGAGCTCTATCCAATGTAGCGATAAAGCTTTAAAGGGTCAATGTTATTTATGAATTTAACGTTGGCACTTTTTAGCCAGATCTACAAACTTATTTTACATTTTCAAAAACAGCTTTTTGTAGCAAACTTTTTCTCGTACTAAAACGTCATACTACTAAGAATGAAACGAAATGCTTTTAAGGTGAGATGATATAAAGCGGCGATGACAATTATAAAGATATCGGACTTCAGTATGAATGAATAAGTAGAGGATATTAAGCTTTCTTACCATCGAACTGCCAAATAACCTCGCCCCAGTTATTGTGAGGGTAATCTGGCATGATGTCGCCTTTTTTAAAGTAAGCTCTGCTATCTGCTTTGGCTAAAGTGAACCAGTAACCAGATATAGGACAGGGCTGATTTGCTGGGCAACGCCCTTTGGCTTGACTAGTGATTTCGGGTGTAGCGGTAGGCTGGTTCTCGTAGTATGTCGTAATCTTTCCTATACTTGGGTCTCCAATACCGACAATTACGAGGCGGTTCAGTGTTTGTAAGCAGTGACATATTTTTTAGGAAGGGTTCTATTCTGGTGTCATATAACTATCTAAGGATTCTATGAATTCTTCATATCTCTTGCTATTATATAATTCTAGACAAGAGAATGTAGTGTTATCACCATCAAAAGATTTAAAGTTATTGCTTTTAATGTTTTCTGTTATGTATGAATGGACTGAATTGTATACATCTGGACTATTATGATTACCGTTATTAAGGTAAATACCTAAGGCTCTAGAGTAATCTAGGTAAGGTAAGTTCTTTTCTTCTGATTTTTTTTTCATACAATAAGAAAACCCGTAGTTTTGTAGGGATAGTCTAGAGGATTTTATATATTCATCGTGTTGTGAATAACAAGATTGGCTGAATAGCGATAGCAATATTATTGTTAAGTAACTAAATGGCTTCATTATTTTATTTCCCAAAAAAGTATTCTATCTGTTGTAGCAGGAGCATGGGGAACAAAGTAACAGCTGTCGCCACAAGCACTTCCATTCCATAAAGTAACATGGCCAGTAGCGTCACTCCATCCACTAACATCAAAGATTATTATTCCTGTTTTTCCAGAGAGCTTCCCGCTGACGCTAGCCATAGATGTATTACTAGATAGAAAAGTAGATGTTGGGCTACCAAATTTACTCTTTATTAGTTTTATCATTTCTTTAACACGCAGCAAATAACTAAAGTTATCCTCCCCTTTTACAGTATAAAATCCAGACTCCCTATTTTTTATTCTATATCCAGAGTAGTTTAGAGATCTACTTAACCTTAAAGCACATGCGTTTGTATAGGATGCTGGGTTCTCTTTATGCAGTGCAGCTTGTCCACCGACCATTTTATAAGTATCAGGAGCAGATTTATTGACAGGATAGTTTCGCCACAATTTTTTGAACAATGTATCTCTACTAATATTTACTTGTTGACTTCTATTGCTAGGTTCATTAGGCATGTATTATTCCTTATCTGAATCATTTTTTAGATGGATAGTTATATTTTGTTCTATAGAGGTGTACATCACATCGGTAAAGCCATCTTCATCAGTCGTACCTTCAAACACTTCACCCGTTATTTCAGCCTGCGCAATATAATCAACGAAACTATAGGGAATATCATCATCGTCAGCAAATCTAAATTGCGCTTTGTACATTGCACCAGCTATCAAGCTAGGCAACCCCGCCAAGCTCAACCCATCTTTACCGCCCCCAGCCTTACTATGCTTCCCAGCTTTCTCCGTAAACTGCTTAGCCGCTATCGTAATATTTGCGCCATCCAAAGTAATACTTGCACCACCTGCCGTCAGCGTAATCTTATTCGTTGCCACTATCTCAACCTCTTTGGTCGAGGAGGCGATATTGACATCCTGCTTTGCCGTGGCTTCAAGCTTTCCTGTATGGGCGGAGAGAGTAATATTGTCTTTGGCATTGGTCATGCTAAATTGACCATCGGCTATTATATTGAGTGACTCGCTGCTGACTTGGTTATGGCTATTGCCACTACTAGTTAGCATATCTTGCTGCGTGGTGGTTATCATTTCACCCATTGACCGGTGAATGAGTAGGTCATCACTGACATAACCAGTATCAGCCGCACTATCAATGAGCGTGAATGGCGTGGATTGATAGGTTTTGGTTTGCTGCTCATCACTGATATTCTCTAACTGTATTTTGATGACACTATGGTCATAGGCCGTTATCAGCTTTGTGTCTATAGCCACTTTCAATCGCTTGCTCATTATTTGTGGTAAATAGACTAGGGCGAGTCGATGACAGCAGACTGCCTGTATTAATCAGATGTTCGCTATCACCGATAGACTGCATGAGGGTTTAGTCGTCGTATCAATAGTAGACCTCTTTCAAAATTGACATTTTGTTGACTCCTAATGACGAAGATTCTACAGATAGCGCTGACTTATGCAAGAGGTCTAGTTAATAGCTATAGTGTTAATTACATAGTTGACTTAACATATCTTTCAAAATATTCATCAGCTTGGTCAGCGGGTATAGCACAAGAGGGGTCTATATCTAAAATATAACCTTGAGATTGGCAATTGTTTACATTATAAGTTGTTTCATCGCTACAATATCTATATTTAGTATTGTTTGCTATTTTTATATCATATATAAAGTATATTTCATTATTATATTTTATTTCATACACATTATTTGGATTAATACTTTCTTTTTTATCAAAATAAACTACAGTGTAGTCTTCAAAGCTTTTAATATATTTAAAAACATAATTTGAAACTATTTTTCTATCTTTATCTATCATTAATAAGCTGGCTTCATCTTTATCAGTTAACTGTTGAAAGTTTTGTATGTTAACTGTAGGGTTTAAAGTATTAGGACAGACATTACTATCACTTAGACAACCAGTTAGTGATATAGATATAAGAATAAGAGTGCAAGTTCGTTTATTCATTACTTTGCCTCAATGTGTCCATAGTAATTAGTCGAAAAGTTAGTAGCACTAATCCCTTGCTTTGAAATAATTCTTGGAGAGTTTTTGGGGTTGTATCCCCAAGTAAATATATCAAACTTTACATTTCCAATATGCAAAGAATCAATTGCGACATTATGTCCATCACCATCAAAAAACTGTAAACCACCTTCATAAACTACCCAATGAATTGAGTTTATATCTCTATCACCTTTTTTGTCATCAATCATTTTTGGCTGTATCATTATTATTATTTTTTTACCAGATTTATATTTTTTATCCATTTCAAATAATTTATCTATACTAAAGTTTCTCTTATTAATTATTGTCTTTCCAACATCTACTAAACCTAAATCATGACTTTTTGCACTGCTATAGCCTGCCACATCTTTACACATGCGAGTAAGCATTCCCATCCAGTTCACGGCGCCTAATTGATCAAATGACCCAGTTTCGATACCATCGTATCTTAGATTACTTTCACTACTACGTGTAGAGGCTAACACTATCCAATCAGCTTCATCCATTTTCATCTTTACATAACTAGAATCTGTAGGCTTTATATCGTACATGGAGCTGTTTGGCTCTATTTTATAACCATTGCTAAATGTATAGCTGCCTGTACGATGTAGTTCAATAGCAACTTTCTTGTAAAAATATTTGTCACGTTGTATAAGGATATAGTATAGGCATGCCATACCACAGAGTGATGAAGCACCCTGATCTATCATCCAAGGATACATCATTCTTTGTTTCACTTGGTTAAGTACCTTGCTACTATCAAAGTACATGAAACGATTATGGACGAAGTATTTATTACTATGAAATTTTTTTGGTCTCGCTTCCATGTAACAACTGACTTCGATTTCACAACCTGCAATATCTTTATACTTGTCTTTCAACTCTAGCTTAAACTCAGGTCCTACAGTTATTGCCTTTAACGTTATAAACTTATTCCTAGAGGTACTAGGGCTCATATATTTAATAACCCAAACTATTTTCGTACTTTCAATACTATTCTTCGAGCCTGCTAACTTAGCTAAGAACTTATAAGTTTTATTAAATACTAAGCCCTTTTTGTCAATTACACCTGTTCCTTTATTATTTGCACCTATTGTAAGGTCGGTTGTTAATTCAAAGTTTACTAGCGTCGGTACGCTAATACTTTGATTGTAGAGATTAAGCGTTCCTAATCTTGAAGAGGCTTTTGTAGTTATTTTACTCATTTTTTTGTCCTAAATGCTATCGTCAGTTATTTCATGCAACTCAACTACGTTATCGTCTTCATCAAGCTTTAAGTAAACTTCAATTTCTTCAGGATTATTTGAAGAAAAACGTTCAGTTCTGCCATTCTCATCGGTTTTTCCTGATTTTTGCTCTCCAGTATTGAGATTAATGGCTTCATATTCAACAAATGCTAATGGATGGCTTTCATCATCTGTGAACTTGTATGCGATACTATAAAGATTACTTAATATTTGTTTGTTAGGCAACCCCGCCAAGCTCAACCCATCTTTACCGCCCCCAGCCTTACTATGCTT
>NZ_DAINDI010000012.1:52479-55542 GCF_036731945.1 Psychrobacter sp. | reverse complement strand
GCCCGTATGAGTGTCAGATTGCTGCAAGAGCCAATACGCCAAGTCCAATAATTGCTGCGCCGCTTGTAATTGCTGTCGAGATAAAGGCTGCAGCGCCAATTGTCGCTTTGCTTGCTGATAAAAAGACTCAAGCCGCTGCAACTCATAACGACTTAACTCTGTCACTTGTCGCCACTGCTGTAATGCGGATAGCGTCATTGATGGCGAAGATAACGGAGTAAGTAAGTTGAGCGCGCTTTTAATCAAGCGATTACACAGCATCTCTTGGTTTAGCACACTGCTTTCACAGACAAACTTATGCGGCTGCATGCTGTTATGGCGTAATTGCTCTTTAATCAGCAAACGACCTTGTAGCGCTGCTCGGTTATGGATTTGCGCCTGATAGTGCTTCGTCGGCTGATAATGCGCCAAACGCTGCAAAAACTGCGCAAGCAGCCAATCAGATAATGGCATTGCTTTAGTCGTCGGCAGCGCTGCTAGCTGAGAGCTAACTTGGCCAAAGTTTTTTGTATTGGGCAGCTTATTTTTATCATGACTGCTGGTTAAATCTGCCAACATATCCTGCACCCATTGCCGTGTTTGATTGATGTCATTGGATTTAGCTAAACCGTATGGCTGTTGCTGATTATGTTTGCTAGACGTTTTTGCTATTAACTTAGGCAATATCTCAAGCGTCATGCCGCTAGGCAATAAAATCATACCAATATAATGGCCGACTTTTAGCTGCCATTGTCCTTGCTGACGTTTAATACTAAAAACAGCAAGCTCTTGCGTTATTAACCAGTGAAAGTCCGCTACGTGCGCAAAATCATGGGCCGTTAAACGTTGATGCTCAAACACCGTAATAACATTAGCATTAAGTGCAGCCGCACTGACGTTATTAGCAATACTCGCACTATTACTATTGCCACTATTAACGTTGTGATTAATGTGGCTGCCTATCGCTTTGTCATCAGACTGTAATACTCTACTCATCACAAGCTAGTAACCTTGTTAATATAAACGCTGATAAACAAACGGCTTGGCAAACTCAGCAGTATGATTGATTAAATCGGCATTAATTTTATAACTACCATTACTCATAGACTGACCGAAAAAAGACTGCTGGTCGGCAAACATTGGGTTTGAATTATTAGGACTGGCTAAGTTATTGGCATTATCAATCAGCGCTTGGCTATCTTGTATAAACTGAGCATTTAGCGGCTGCTGCTCATCTTGAAAGATATATTGCAAAACAGTGACTTGCCCGCCCGCGGCTTGCGCCAATTGCGGAATGATTTGTTCAATAAGAGCCGTTTGTAATTGCTCAAGCGTATTCACCGACCATAAAAACGCATGACCCAATTGCGCCTCTGCACCAAGGGTTTGCGTGATGCGACTATTTAAACCAGTTAAAATTTTTGCTAAATCTATCGTTTCTGCCGGATCAA
The DNA here is from genome assembly GCF_036731945.1 of Psychrobacter sp. Lineage (GTDB taxonomy): Bacteria > Pseudomonadota > Gammaproteobacteria > Pseudomonadales > Moraxellaceae > Psychrobacter. The sequence continues at coordinate 54,112 of NZ_DAINDI010000012.1, read as the reverse complement.
CCGTTTCTGAATTACCGGTTTCTGAATTAACTGGATTGACATAAATAACAGATAATAATTCCGGCTGCGGCGGACAATCAATAAAGCGAAAACGCCGTCGTAATGCCATATCAAGTGGCGCTAGTGAGTGGTCTTGGGTGTTCATGGTGGCATAAATATCAACGTTGGCAGGCACGCTAAAGGTTCGCCCTGAATACGCCAAATTAACCGTCATCGCATTTGCCATGCCAGCGCGTTTATCGGGTTCAATCAAACTTAATAGCTCGCCAAAGACCCGTGATACGTTAGCGCGATTAATTTCATCAATCAGCATCGCATAACGCTGCTCGGGATCATTAGCAGCGCGTTTACATAATTTCAAGAACGCGCCATCTTGCACGCTATAACTCATTTGAGATGAGCTATTTTTTGTATGATCGGATGGCGCTATCACCGGACGGATACCTTCGACAAATTCCTCATAACCATAGGCTTGATGAAAGCTGACCATACTAAAGCGCTGCTGACGGAACTCTTGATTTTGGCTATTATTCTCACGCTGCGCCTGCTGAAACTCGGCTAATTGCTGCGCTAAGTCACTTAACAAATCCATGCTTTCTGGCAGTAAATACCATGCGCCACTATTATCTTTATCAAAATAGGCTTGGCTGGCTCGATTTTTATAACTCACCGTTTGCGAGCTCGTAGGCGTATGCATTTGTAGCACAGACCAAGCAGTATTGCTTAAATTTTTATCGCGCGCATTTTGCGCTGCTTTATTGACAAAAAACTCATGATTGACAATTTCTGGTACTTTGACCAAGTCCTGTTTTTTCGACTTAAAATCCAAAAATATTAAACAAACCACGTTACGCCAGCTTAATTCCTGCAGCAGCTGTTCCAATAATTCTTTGTCATTTATTCTTGGCAGATAATCGGTATATTGCTGCGCGATTTGGAGCAAGCGGTAGGTTTTACCCGTACCAGCGACGCCCGTATAAATGATATTGGTTGGTTTGGAAAGAGACATATTTGGCATGGCCTTATCTAGCGTGGCATTGTCGAACATGAGAAAAAAACGGCAAAATAGTTTAGCCGTGCTAAAACCTGACTATTATAACGTGGCTCGCTAAAATTAAGCGACTTAGCAGGCAATAAGCAACAACACAGCCGGCGTCGATATTTCTGCTCTCTAAGATATCGTCACGTTAGTCATATTTCATAAGCACAGCAGTTCATGTTAATAGTAGTAGCGATACGGCACTTAATGTACCATAACTAACATCGTTGCTAAGATAAAAGAATTCGCTAACTTATCAATCATCTCAATATTTTTTATCGCACTAGTAAAATACTGTAAATCCCACTTTAAATTGAGGAATGTTGTATGTCAGGATTATTAAAAAAACTCCCTAGCAAATTGAGCAACAAACTGCCAACCAAAGTCTCTGACAACACCAAAGTGCCAGTTGCACAACCAAACACTACGCTAAAACCCATCAGCAACCAATTTACCAAACTGCTATCTGTCACCAAGTTTCTGCCTGCGGGCGCGCGCGCCAGCATTTTATCAAAAGCCTTTGGTAAAGTGGTGCCGTACGTGGGTACAACGGGCATCTATTATGAGCACGTCGATCCCAATCAAGTGGTGGTC
>NZ_DAINDI010000012.1:51793-52469 GCF_036731945.1 Psychrobacter sp. | reverse complement strand
AAATAACACCAAAGCGGTGCAAAATCATATTGGCTCGGTTCATGCGGTTGCTATCACCTTACTTGCGGAAACCGCAACAGGGTTTATTTTGGGTTTAAACCTACCCTCTGATCGCGTATTATTGATTAAGTCGTACTCGGTGAATTTTTATCGCCCGATCAAAAAAGGTCAAATCGCCGCGGTGGCATCATTATCGGACGAACAGCGCTTAGATATTTTGAATACGCCAAAAGGTGAGATGGTCATACCGTGCGTGATTCATGACCGCGAGTCAGATAGTGAACGCGACCCTATCGTCGTTGAGATGACCTGGGCTTGGATACCCAAATCTGAATTAGAAGCACGCCGTCAAGGTAAAGCTGCTAAAACGCTAGAAAACAAGCAAAATGACAATGAAAAAACTGAAAATGAGCAGCCTAAAGCCGAGCAAAACGAGAGTGAAGAAAGCAACAAGCACTCAACGCTAGAACTAGAAAGCAATTAATTTTAATTTGTTAAAAAGCAAGTAACTACCAAAAAATGGATTTAGAAAATATCACAATAATAAGGAGACAAGTATGTCTAGATATATCAATAAACTGACGACTCAAATAACTAAAGCGATGCTGGTTAGCGCTTGCTCGTTAGGCTTAGGTTTCGCCGTTAGTGCTAGTGCCGCGCCAGCGACCAATAACGC
>NZ_DAINDI010000012.1:41439-51760 GCF_036731945.1 Psychrobacter sp. | reverse complement strand
AAATCTAGCCCAGTGTTTCTTGGCGATGGCGGCAATTATCCATTTTCAGAAGCGGTACGTGTCGGCGATACGCTCTATATGTCAGGACAGATTGGTTTTAAAGACGGCAAACTGGTCAAAGGCGGCGTCAAAGCGGAAGCCAAACAAGCGCTCGATAATATCCATGAAACCTTGTTAAAGTACGGCTACCAAAAGTCCGACATCGTCAAATGTATGGCGATGCTGACCGATATGGATGATTTTGATGACTTTAATAAAGTCTATAAAGCAGAATTAGCTAAGCCTTATCCGGTACGCTCAGCCTTTGGTGTTGCAGAGCTAGCAGCGGGTGCAAGCGTTGAAGTTGAGTGTATCGCCGCAAAATAGCAGTACTATTAAAAATAAGCCAAACTGACTTTTTGATTAGCGGTTATTGAGCCAATTGTCCTGACTTTTGACTCAATAACCGCTTTGCTTTATACAATCGTTTTTCTTTATACCACCGTTTCTTTATACAATAATAGCATCATCAGTCAGGGCGCTTTCTTTGGTTACCCGCAGCACTTCTTCTAACGTCGTCCGCCCTTCTATCACTTTGCGTAGCCCATCAGCACGTATCGATGGCGTCTGCTGACGGGCGTATTCTTCTAGCTCGTACTCGGCAGTATTACTATGAATCATTCGGCGCAAGGTATCGTCAATCGGCACCACTTCATAAATTGCCGTTCGCCCTCTAAAGCCTGAATTATTACATTTATCACAGCCAACGGGTTTGGGCAAATTAATAATATTCTCTGTTAATTTTTCAGTAGCCGTATTTGTAGCATTTGCCGCAATACCAATTTCAGTAAATAATTTGGCTTGTTCATTATCGGCAGCCTGCCAGCCATGACAATGTGTGCATAACGTCCGTACCAAGCGCTGAGCGACGACACCAATCAGCGATGACGATAATAAGAAAGGCTCTAGGCCCATGTCCTGCAAACGCGTGACCGCACCGATGGCAGTATTGGTATGCAGCGTTGATAATACCAAATGTCCTGTTAAAGACGCTTGCACGGCAATCTCGCCGGTTTCTAAATCACGAATCTCACCTACCATCACCACGTCTGGATCTTGACGTAACATGGCACGCAGGCTCTTAGCAAAGGTCATATCGACTTTATTATTCACCTGCGTTTGCCCAATACCATCGAGCTGAAATTCAATCGGATCTTCAGCGGTTAAGATATTGCGGGTTTGATCATTTAAATCGGTCAATGCCGAATATAGTGTGGTGGTTTTCCCCGAACCTGTCGGTCCAGTCACCAAAATAATGCCATGTGGACGATGGATTAAGCGCTTAAGCTCGCTATAGTCATTATCAGATAGACCGAGATACGTCATATTCAGACGACCCGCTTGCTTGTCTAATAAACGCATGACCACGCGCTCACCAAAGCTCGATGGCAAGGTCGATACCCGTACATCGACCTCACGGCCTGCCAGTCTTAAACTGATGCGACCGTCTTGCGGCACACGCTTTTCGGCGATATCTAGCTTAGCCATGACCTTGATACGCGAGACCAGTAACGGCGCCAATTGGCGTTTTGGCGTGATAATTTCTTTTAGCTCTCCATCGACACGAAAGCGCACCACTAAGCGCTTCTCAAAGGTTTCAATATGAATATCTGAGGCATTTAAACGTATCGCTTCAGACAACAGCGCATTAATCAGACGAATAATTGGCGCATCGTCTTGTTGATCCATCAAATCCTCTGTTTCAGGAACGCTATCGGCCAAGCTATCGAGGTCAGGATGGTCTTCAAGCCCAGCGGCGATATGCTGCGATTCGCCCGTATTACCAGCATAAGCGGCATTCATGCGTTTTTCGAAATCTTCAATGCTTATACTTTCATAATTTGGCACACCGCGTACGCCTTGCTGCTGTAAAAAACGCACCGCCTCATTAATGGCGGACAGTGGCGTAGTTTTGGTCAACACCAAGGTCGGCGGCAACTCAGGATCAATAGCAAGAATGGCCAAAATTTGATGGCGTTTTGCAAAAGTGTACGGCAGCTGCAGCATAAAGACGACCTAGTGAGTGATTAATTTAAAAAAGAACTTATAAAACAGCTTATAAAATAACTTTGAAGATAGCTAAAAAATATGACCTCATACATGCTAAAAAGTCCTACTAACTTTAAGCGTTAAACACCCTGCCTAAATCGTTAAACTGGGTAAAGATTATCAGTAAGCACGCATGAGTTTGTTATAATAACATTTTGTTTTATACAAGTAGCAAGGCTTTGTTTGGATTTATGACTTTGCTTTTAAAGCAGTTATATTATTAGCATTTAACATCGCAAGCCTTTGGCCACATAACGCCTATTTACGTTTTGCCTCTACTACTATTTAATAAAAACTCTCATTAAACACAGTAACAAACTTAATAACCTCGTTAGTCACTTTTGTCCGCCCGCTATTAGGATTATCCTTATGTCACAAGCCGCAAATACTCCTGCCAATGCTCAATCATTTTCACAAAATGCCTTATCGAATGATACCTTTACGGTTGGTAGTCGTACATTCTCTTCTCGATTGTTGGTCGGTACTGGTAAATATAAAGATATGGCTGAAACAGGCGCGGCGATTGGCGCGTCAGAAGCTGAGATTGTCACCGTTGCTATTCGCCGTACCAATATTGGTCAAAATAGCAATGAGCCAAATTTATTAGATATTATTTCACCGGATAAATATACCATCTTGCCCAATACCGCAGGCTGTTTTGATGCCGAAACCGCGGTTCGGACGTGTAAGCTTGCTCGCGAGCTGTTAGGCGGGCATAATCTGGTGAAGCTAGAAGTGTTAGGCGATGAAAAAACCCTTTATCCAAACGTGATGGAAACTCTAAAAGCCGCCAAGGTGCTAATCGATGATGGTTTTGAAGTCATGGTTTATACCTCTGACGACCCCATCGTCGCTCAAGAATTAGAGAGCATGGGCTGTGTGGCAATTATGCCGCTTGGTAGCTTAATTGGCTCAGGTTTAGGTTTGCTCAATCGCCATACTCTAAGCCTTATTATCGAAAACGCTAATGTACCCGTATTGGTTGATGCAGGCGTCGGCACCGCTTCTGATGCCGCGATTGCGATGGAGCTTGGTTGTGATGGCGTGCTGATGAACTCAGCGATTGCCAACGCACAACATCCTGTGCTGATGGCGCAGGCCATGAAACATGCTATATGGGCAGGGCGTCAGGCGTTCTTAGCGGGCCGTATGCCGATGCGCAAAATGGCCATTGCTAGCTCACCGCAGACCGGATACTTTTTTCAGTAATTTTTAGCTTATACTTTTCAGCTTGAAAGCTGTAGGGCGAATTTTCTAGCTTAAACCTTTAAAAGCATGGCTTAACACATAATAAAAATCCCGTGCGCCATGCTTTTTATATTAAGATGTTTTTCTAACTACTTTTAAATTTTCAATAATTTTTTGCTATATTTTTTAGTTTTACTACGCTTTACCTTTGCTTAACTGAATACTTATTTAGTTTATTGCCATTTTTCATTCATCGTCATAAAAGGATTTATTATGCGACTTCTCACAGCAGTCGACCAGTTGTTCTTACTTCTTGAGTCGCGTAAACAACCCATGCATGTTGGGGGTCTATTTTTATTCGAATTGCCAGAAAATGCGGACAGCAGTTTTGTTTGTCAATTGGTCAAGCAGATGCAGCACTCTGAGGTGCCGCCGACTTTTCCTTTTAACCAAGTGCTTGAGCATTTGATATTTTGGAAAAAAGACAAACACTTTGATGTTGAGCATCATTTGCATCATGTAGCGCTACCACAGCCCGCGCGTGTACGCGAGCTTTTGATGTACGTATCAAGAGAGCATGGTCGCCTGTTAGATCGGGCAATGCCGCTATGGGAATGTCACGTTATTGAAGGCATTCAGCCAGAAAGCGAAGGCGCTCCTGAACGTTTTGCCTTATATTTTAAAATCCATCATTCGCTCGTTGATGGCATCGCTGCCATGCGACTGGTCAAAAAATCCTTATCGCAATCGCCGACCGAACCGGTTACGCTACCGATTTGGTCATTAATGGCTCGCCATCGTAACCAAGTCGATGCGATTTTGCCAAAAGAACGTTCGGCGCGGCGCATTATCAAAGAGCAAATATCGACCATTAAACCGGTATTTACAGAATTGCTCGATAACTTAAAAAATTTCGGTGATGACAGTTATGTCAGTACCTTTGCAGCGCCGATGAGTGTGCTTAATAAACGCATTTCAGCCTCGCGGCGCATCGCCGCGCAGTCCTATGAGATACAGCGCTTTAATGATATCGCTGAGCGTTTAAATATCAGTAAAAACGATGTCGTACTTGCCGTTTGTGCTGGTGCTATTCGCCGTTATCTCCTGTCGATAGATGCGCTGCCAAGTAAGCCTTTGATTGCTTTTGTACCCATGTCATTACGTACCGATAATAGCGTGGCGGGCAACCAGTTGTCATTTGTATTGGCAAATTTGGGTACGCATTTAGATGATCCGCTTAGCCGCATCGAGCTGATTCATCGCAGTATGAATAATGGCAAACGCCGCTTCCGCCGTATGAATCAAGCGCAGGTTATCAATTACAGTGTGATTTCTTATGCGTGGGAGGGCATCAATTTGGCAACAGGGCTGTTTCCGAAAAAACAAGCGTTTAACCTGATTATCTCCAACGTCCCTGGGTCAGAAAAGCCGCTGTATTGGAACGGCGCGCGTCTGCAATCTTTATATCCAGCGTCGATTGTATTTAATGGACAAGCGATGAATATCACCCTCGCCAGCTATTTGGACAAGATTGAATTTGGCATCACCGCTTGCAGCAAAGCTCTACCGCATGTACAAGATATGCTCGTCCTCATAGAAGAAGAGCTGCAGTTGTTGGAGCGCACCAGTAAAGAGCTTGAATTTCAAGGTATCACGGTTACAGATAAAAGTAGGGACAAAGAAAATGGCAAAACAAAAAAGCTGGCGCCATAATGGAACCAGCTTTTCTTAGTATCGATTTTCTAAATCTTTAATAAGTTAAAACTACAAAATATCGCCCCATGTTGGGACAACGACTTGCATTAACGGTTTTAGTAATTTGACGTTACAAGCAAAGATAGAGCCTGATGTCATTGAGTTGTGCGCGCCTGTATGGTCAACGACCACACCGCGTGCTTCGGTCACGATAAGCTCACCGGCAGCGATATCCCACGGCTTAATGGACATCTCAAAGTAGCCATCAAATCGACCAGCGGCGACATAGCATAAATCTAGCGCGGCTGAGCCTAAACGGCGAATTTGGCCGCCCGCTTCAGAGATTTTTTGTAAGCTTTCAAAGTGCTGCTTGGCATAAGAGATGATTTCACCATTGCGTTTACGCTCAAGCGGATGACCAGTGGTAAATAGGCCGCCGTCGATGGTTTTACGCTCGCTCACTTGCATACGGCGATTGTTTAAACGCGCGCCTTTACCACGGCTAGCCGAGAACATCTCATCACGCACAGGATCATAGATGACGCCATGCTGGGTCACGCCTTTATGCTGCACTGCGATAGAGACGCAAAACTGAGGTACGCCATGGACGAAGTTTTTAGTGCCATCTAGCGGATCAATAATCCAGCACCAGTCCGCATCTTCGCCGCGACCTTCTTGCATACCAAACTCTTCACCCAAAAACGAGTGATTTGGATAGCTGGCTTTTAGGGTCTCAATCGTCAGCTCTTCACTGAAACGATCAATGCGCGTGACCAAACCATCAAGTCCTTTTGACTCGATATCTAGCTCGATTTTGTGGCGGTTTTGATGCGCATATAAAATCTCTTTACCGACTTTTTCAGCAGCACGCGCTGCGATGACGACCATGGGTTCCATAAATAACCTATTTGCTTGATGAATGAATACTACTTAAAAGATAGGACTGATAAAATGTACGAAAAATAAAAGCCGCTTAAAATTAAATCGGATTAATAACTCATGAAAACCATCGCCGCCTAGCGAACCAAATAAATGATTGCCAGCAGTAGTGCCGCCCAAGTTGTCAAATAATTCACACCTACGGCAAGTAGGCGAGGTCTAAGCAAAAATGCTTTATTTTTCAATCTGCTATTTTAGCAATTTTTTATCAGCGATAGGGTTTTATTTTAGCAATTGCTGCAGCTGGCTCACGACCCCTGCAACATCCAGACCACAATCAGCCATTTGTTCTGTTGGGGAACCATGAGCGATAAAGCGATCAGGAATACCGATATTACAGATTACTGGACGGCTATTTTTAAAGGCTATTGATTCGTTAAGTAAATACTCATTGACCGCACTGCCCGCGCCGCCCATAACCGTATGCTCTTCCAAAGTAGCAATATGGGTAACGCCTTGCTCGATTAAGCTTTCAAGCAAGTGCGTATCTAAAGGTTTTACCCAGCGCATATTCACCACATGTACTTGGCAGTCTGTTTCTGTATTATCGTTAATCAGGCTTTCTGCCGCTTGCTGAGCCGTCGCCACCATGGTACCAAAAGCTAATAATGCCAACTTATTAGGTGCGTTATCTTGACCTAATACCGACTCTACCACCGCTTTACCAATAGGATAGACTTGCGCTGGCTGAGTAATCGTCGCGCCAACGCCGACACCGCGTGGATAGCGTACAGCCGTACAACCTTGATACTCATAACAAGTATTCAGCAGATGGTAGCATTCGTTTTCATCTTTTGGCGCGGCAATCAGCATATTCGGCACGCAGCGTAAAAAAGCAAAGTCGAATACGCCTGCGTGAGTAGCGCCATCTTCACCGACCAAACCGGCGCGATCAATAGCAAACATCACATCAAGATTTTGTAGCGCCACATCATGAATCAGCTGATCGTAGCCACGCTGCAAAAAGGTTGAATAGATGGCGACGATTGGCTTGACACCTTGGGTTGCCATGCCGGCTGCTAACGTTACTGCGTGTTGTTCAGCAATCGCTACATCAAAAAAACGATTGGGAAATTGACGCGCAAACTCAATCATGCCCGAGCCTTCTTCCATGGCTGGGGTAATGGCAAGCAATTTCTCGTCAGTAGCGGCTTTATCACATAAGAACTGGCCAAAGACTTGCGAGTATTTTAAGAGCGGTGTACTCGCTGTTAGGTTAGCGGTTAGCGCTTTCTTCTCGTTATCTTCGGCAGGCAATCTACTAATAGCATGATAGCCTACAGGATCCAATTCAGCAGGTGCAAACCCTTTACCTTTGGTGGTATAAATATGGACTAAAACAGGGCCCTTTAATTGCTTGGCAAGCGCTAGCACGCGCAGTAGCTCAGGGATATTGTGGCCATCAAATGGACCGAAATAAGTAAAACCAATGGCTTTAAATAGATTGTCTTCTAATTGCGGCACATCGCGCAGCTCATTATGGCGTTTACGGCGGTCGTAGGCTTGCATGTCAGGGCGTTTACATAATATTGGCTCGCCAGCATCAGAGATATCAACCTGATAGCCTGACTCCCACAATGTCGCTAAATGCCGCGAAAAACCACCAATCGAACAAGATATCGACATATCATTGTCGTTTAAAATCACGAGCAAATCTGCATCTTGTTGGACGGCGTCGTTCATTGCTTCAAACGCCATGCCGCCGGTCATCGCACCGTCGCCAATAATACAGGCAACCGTTTGCGCGCGCCCTTGATAGCGCAGCGCCAAGCTCATACCAAGACCCGCTGAAATAGACGTCGATGAATGTCCAACGCCAAAAGTGTCGTAAACCGACTCGGCGCGTTCTGGAAAAGCAGTCAAACCATCTTTTGCGCGAATAGTTCCAAGCTTTTCACGGCGTCCTGTCAACACTTTATGGGCATAGGCCTGATGACCGACGTCCCAAACAATCTGATCTTGCGGCGCATCTAAAAGATAATGCAGGGCAATGGTCAACTCAATGACGCCTAAATTGGCCCCGAAATGACCACCGCTTTGACCGGCTGAATAAAGCAAAAAAAGCCGTAGCTCATCCGCCAAGGTAATGAGCTGACTTTCGCTAAACGCTTTTAAATCAATCGGAGCGTCTACTGTATCAAGTAGCGGCGTATGCGGACGCTCACGTGGAATGACTGCATAAGTTTTTTGCAGGTGCGATAGCGATGCAGCAGAATCAATGGCTGACGCAGATGATGACTTAGACTGTGGGGAATGAGGTGACTGCTGCATAAAACGTACGATACCTACCAATCTGCTAACAAGATGCTACCTTAGATGCTAGCTAGCATCTAAGTGGCGTTAATAATTGATACAGCGCTTAAAATAGCTGTAAATAACGATTTAAAATAAAACAAACTTTCAATTTTATAGACATTTTAAAATGAGACTATGTCCTCATATAAAACGTTATAGCGCCTGCTAATTTTGCTTTCATATTGAGCGCATATCGGGCGACAGTGACGACATAGTAATGCAAGGGCTAAGACTTGTCACTGTATCCGTCAAAATAGTATGGCATAATAGCATTTATTTTTAATTGTCGCTTTAATCATCGTGCGCCGTCTGTGAACTTTGTGTGTATTTCCACCAAACAGCTTTCGTATGCTATTTTAGTTAGCAGCGCTTGTGCAGCACCTCTATTATTATAAAACTTTAACCGACCGCTAGCGTCACGATGATCGGCTTATGCAGGACATTAATGTCATATCAATTTATCACCAATGCCAAACTACCGACTCGTCACGGCGAGTTTGATATTCATATCTTTGAAAATGCAGACGGTCAAGAGCATGTGATGCTTACCGTCGGTTTACCTGTGACCAAGCAAACTGACGTTTCAAATCAGCAAGGCACGGCATTTAATCAAGACAGCGATGCGCTAAAAGAAGCGCCCATACCGCTCATTCGTATTCATTCGGAATGCTTGACAGGTGACGCTTTTAGCTCATTAAAATGTGACTGCGGTCCCCAGCTTAATACCGCGATGCAGGCGATACAAGAAACCGGCTGCGGGGCGATATTATACTTGCGTCAAGAAGGACGCGGCATTGGCTTGACCAATAAAATCCGTGCTTATGCCTTGCAAGATCAAGGGCATGATACGTTAGATGCCAATCTTATGTTGGGTTTACCGGCGGATGCGCGCGTTTATGATATGTGCGGGCCGATGCTTGCTCATGTCGGCGTCGATAGCGTGCGCCTGATTACCAATAATCCCGATAAAGTTGCTTACTTAACCGAACATGGTATCAATGTCGTTGAGCGCGTGCCGTTATTGGTCGGGGTGAACGATATGAATGCTGAGTATCTCGCGACCAAACGCGACCGCATGGGCCATCTGCTCGATAAAGATTTCAATACCGCCTTACACCTTAATAAATAGTAAATAATTAGATATTTTATGACCATACCAAATATAGATAATCATGACAATTTACCAGAGACGAATTCTGCCGTGACGCCAACCCACAATGACATCAAGCGCGTGCGTGAGTTTTTGGTGGATCTGCAAGCGCGTATCTGCCAAGCGTTAGAAGCGCAAGAGCGCGACGGCAGCAGTAATGATCAGCCGGCAACCTTTGTGCCTGACGATTGGGAACGTCCTGAGGGCGGCGGCGGCCGTTCTTGCGTGCTCGCAGGTGGCGAAGTGATTGAAAAAGCGGGCGTGATGTTTAGCCATATTCATGTGCATAACCTACCCGCCTCGGCAACCGCGCGGCATCCTGATATCGCTGGCCGTAAAGCGCAAGCGATGGGCGTTTCATTGGTAGTGCATCCTAAAAACCCCAATGTACCAACCAGCCATGCCAACGTGCGTTTGTTCGTTGCTGAAGCCGAGGGCGAAGAGCCTATTTGGTGGTTTGGTGGCGGTTTTGATTTAACGCCGTTTTATCCGGTGCTTGCTGACTGCGTACATTGGCATCAGGTTTGTCACGACCTGTGCGCACCGTTTGGTGACAGCGTCTATCCTGACTTTAAGCAGTGGTGTGACGAATACTTCCATCTGCGCCATCGTGATGAGCAGCGCGGTATCGGCGGCCTATTTTATGACGACGTCAATACCGAGAGCCGCGGTTGGGATTTTGAGACGTGCTTTGAATTTATGCAAGCGGTCGGTAATGGTTATCTTGAAGGTATATTGCCAATTTTTGAGCAGCGTAAAAACACCCCTTATACCGAAGCACAACGTGAATTTCAGCTTTATCGCCGCGGACGCTACGTCGAATATAACCTTGTTTATGACCGTGGCACCCTATTTGGACTACAAAGTAATGGACGCATTGAGTCCATCTTAGTCAGTATGCCGCCGCTTGTTAGCTGGCATTATCGCTTTGAACCTGCCCCCGGCACGCCTGAGTTTGAATTGACC
>NZ_DAINDI010000012.1:23753-41429 GCF_036731945.1 Psychrobacter sp. | reverse complement strand
ATCTAAAACCGCGTGATTGGTTGACTTTATAGGCGTCATTGGCATAATAAGCCGCAGACAGCGTTTTGGTTGTTGTTTTAACAGCCCTATTTGCTCTCTTTAAAATTTCAGAAAAACACTATCAAGGTCAGCGTTACTGCTGACCTTTATTATTTACTATTTTTTATTTGAGAGCAGCCCAGTTGTTAGATAGGTTATTGTCATTTTTAGCATATGACATGGGCTTTAGCGACAGTTCACAGCAGATTAAAATGCCATTACAAAGATGCCATTACAAAAAGGTACTTTATTATCCTACTTTATTTTAGCCTGTTGAGGTTTAATTAACAGCAGTATGGGTTTAAAGTGGTATAGATTTAAAGCCATGTCGGTTTAACAGGCTATATGGTAAAAGACCAGAACTTAGCTGTCTTTAATATTTAGAACAACCACATAACATTCAATTCATAGTAGCAATATAACAGGTGGCGAGCATGCAAGTGCTTCGGCACCTTTTTATTAGCCACGTATAAAGGAGCAATACAGATGGCACAGCTTTCTAATAATAAATCATTCAAGTCTATCGTCGGCGTAACTTTGATGGCAGCCGCCTTAGGCCTAACAGCTTGTAGTACGCCAGTTGACCCTGACGTCAAAGCGCGTCAAGACACCATGAAAAGCTGGGGCGATGCGATGGGCATCATGGGCGACATGGCTGAAGCGCCTGATACGTTTGATGCCGAAGTCTTTAAAGAGCAAGCGGCATTTTTAGCAAAAGACTCTGCCAATCCTTGGAGCCACTTTGAAAACCAAGAAGCCACGGGTAATGCTACTGAAGCGGTTTGGAGCAATGTTGACGGTTTCCGCGCTGAAGCTGATGACTTCCAAAAAGCCACTGCTAACTTGAATGCGGCGGCACAAACTGCAACCAGTGTCGATCAAGTCTTACCTGCGCTTGGACAAGTTGGTGACAGCTGTAAATCATGCCATACCGATTTCAAAGTGAAAAAAGACTAATGAGTATTCGCTTTCAGATACAAAAAAGCCGCTATTGTTAATATAGCGGCTTTTTTATTGATTAAAGAGTAACTTATTTAACCCATTAAGTCCGCTTGGACGATTTCAATCCAGTAGCCGTCAACATCTTTGATAAAGGCAATATTTTTCATACTACCGTCTTCTGGACGCTTTTTAAACTCGACGTTGTTTTTATCAAACCAAGCAACTGCCTCATCAAGGCTTGGTACACTAAAGCAAATATGACCAAAACCTTGTGGTTCACCATTGCCATCGTGATAGCTAAAGTCCGCTTGGGTTTCAGTGCCATAGTTATGGGTCAGCTCTAAAATACCACGCTGACGAAAGGCAAAAATTTCTAAATCGTCGCCCGCTGGCAAATTTTCCCGCTCGCTCTCAGTGAGCTTGGCTAAAAAATACAAATCAAACCCCATCGCTGGGAATTTTTTTACCGCCAATAACGTCATGCCTAAAATACCCGTATAAAAGGCCAATGATTTGGCAGGGTCTTTGACGCGTAGCATGGTGTGGTTAAAAGTATAACCTGCTGTCTGCGCTGAAATCGGCTGCACGCCTTCTGCTTTTACGCTGCTTGCAGGCTGAGCGATACTGTCTTTATTAGCGTCTAAATCTGTTAAATCCGTCATAATTTTTCCAATATCTAAGTATTTTGATCGTCATTTATCCGTTATGAACTATTGATAACAGGTACGTGCAAAATCAAATCGTACCCACCATTCCGAACGTTTAATGATAAATAGCTATTAAGTATCTAAAAAGCGTACTTTTCCAGTCTCTAAATTGTATTCAGCGCCAACGACGAGTAGCTGACCGCTACTGGTTAAGTCTTCTAGCGCGCGCGAACCATGCTTTAATTGGCTAACCGACATGCGCACATTGGCACGAATAGAGCGATCAACCAATTCATCCGCATCGACGTCTTGACCATTGGCCGTTGCCAGCTCATGTAAGTTATAGACACTTGGGCGAATACGATCGACGATTGATTGTAAATTTGGCGAATAGTTTTGCTCAGGATTGATCAGCGCATCGACACAAGCAGTCACCGCGCCGCAGTGCGAATGCCCAAGCACTACCACCAGTTTGGTGCCAAATTTTTCTGCCGCAAATTCAATCGAGCCAATTTGCGATGGCGCAACCACATTACCTGCCACGCGTATAACAAACAAATCGCCCAAACCTTGGTCAAACACAATCTCAACTGGGACACGGGCGTCCGAGCAACCCAAAATAATCGCTAATGGGTCTTGGTCACTGATCAGCTCGGGACGTTTTTGCATACAGGGGTCAGTGCTGGTCAGACTTTCTACGTAGCGTACATTACCTTCTTTGAGTAGTGCCAGTGCTTCTTGTCCAGTTTTTGGGCGGTTACTGTTAGGCATAAAGGGTCCTTGTTTATCGAAAGGTTTAAATTATAAATTGCGCTAGCTTTCTGTTTTCTACTTTAAATACAGCTTTTAGCTATGCTTATCTTTTAAGCTTATCTTTTAAACTTATCTTTTAAACTTAGCCGTTTGCTATTGCAAATATCCTTGTATGTAGCATACATAAAATTATTGTAGCGCAAGCAAGGTAAAAAAACGGTAAAAATTCTTTATTGTAAGATGGCAGCATTGCAAGCCAAAGCATTGCAAGACAAGAAATTTGCAGCCAAGCATTTAGCTCATTCTTTTTTTAACAACCTAAACCAACCGATAACGAACTTGCACTGACTTATAACAAGGGTTTGTTATAATACCCAGCAACCATACTCCATATATAGCCAACGCTTATCGCCAGACTTAACAACATGCAAATTGCTGCCAGTCACTAGTATTTTAGCGCTGCTGCGCATTTGGTGTTTTAGGAATTAACCTTATGACCGAATCGAATGTAAAATTGCAAACCGCGCCTGTGTCGCCCACTACTGACAAGGCGCTGCTGCAGCTGACTGGTCTCCAAAAAATTTATGATCAAACCGAAGTCTTAAAGGATATCAACCTTGATATTCAGCATGGCGAGTTTATCACTTTGCTTGGTCCATCAGGCTGCGGTAAGACGACCTTGCTACGCTTAATTGCGGGTTTTGAGCAGCCTAACGCTGGGGCGATTTATCTTGATGGGATGCAAATGGCAGGCTTGCCAGCGGATAAGCGTCCGGTCAATACCGTGTTTCAACAATATGCGTTATTTCCGCATATGACGGTGGCGCAAAACGTCGCTTACGGACTTAAATTAAAAAAAGTGCCAAAAGATGAAATTCAAACACGGGTACGTGAGATGCTGGCAATGGTACAACTTGAACACCTTGCCAATCGCCGACCGCAAGATTTATCCGGTGGTCAGCAGCAGCGGGTGGCGATTGCGCGCGCGGTGATTAATCGTCCTAAGCTATTATTGCTCGATGAGCCACTATCGGCGCTCGACCATAAACTGCGCCTGCAAATGCAATCTGAGCTTAAACGTCTGCAACGTGAGCTTGGCATTACCTTTGTCTTTGTCACCCACGATCAAGAAGAAGCGCTGTCAATGTCAGACCGCATTGCGGTGATGAAAGACGGCAGATTTCAACAAATTGGTACGCCGATTGAGATTTATGAAACCCCTGCCAACCTATTTACCGCCAAATTTATCGGTGAGACCAATTTATTTAAAGCAGAAGTCAAAGGCGTCTATCCTGAACAGGCTGACCGTGATGGGCGCGTGACCAATGGCCGTATTGAGGTCGAAGTTTGCGAAGCACAAGCGCAAGAGGGGCCGACGACCTTACGTAATTTGCGCCGCCCTGACTTTGCCAATGACGTGCAAGTTGGCGATATCGTCAATTTACTATTGCGCCCTGAAGATTTACGCATTTATGACCCCAATGATAAAGAACATGGTGGCTTACTCGGGCGGGTGATTGAAAGTAATTATAAAGGCAGTACCTTAGACTCGATTATTGAGCTAACCAACGGCCATATTATTAAAGCCTCGGAGTTCTTCGATGAAGACGACCCAAGTTTTGATTATAAGCTTAACGAAGGCGTCAAAGTATCGTGGGTCGATGGCTGGGAATGGGTGTTGCCAGAAGAACAAGATGATACGCTTGCTAGCAGCATTGATAACGGGCTAAATAACAGCCCGAGCAAATTAGCTGCCCAAAAGGATATCTACTAATGGCACCTACTGGCACAAGTAATAAAAGTCCTTTTCGTACGGCAACGCTATGGCTAATTTGGGGTTGGCTGCTCATCTTTGCGCTATTGCCAAATATACTGGTGATTGCCGTCAGCTTTTTAACGCGTGATAGCACCGCTTTTATTAGTTTGCCGGTCACTCTCGACAGTTACGTGCGCATGATTGACCCGCTATATTTTGACGTTTTTGTGCATTCATTATGGATGGCGGGTATCACCACAGTCATTTGCTTATTACTTGGCTACCCGTTTGCTTGGTTTGTTTCTCGAGTAGATAAACGCTGGCAGCCACTGTTGATGCTCATGCTGATATTGCCATTTTGGACCAACTCTTTGGTGCGCACCTATGCGCTAAAACTATTATTTGCCAGCAATGGGTTGATTAATAAATCCTTATTAGCCATCGGCATTATCGATGCGCCCATTGATATTTTATATACCCAAGGCGCGGTCATTGCCGGTTTAACCTATTTGTTATTTCCCTTTATGGTGCTGCCGCTGTATGCGGTATTCAGTGATTTGCGCAATGATATGCTGCTCGCCTCGCAAGATTTGGGCGCTACAAAGCGACAGACATTTTGGCATGTGGTATTACCATTAACGACACCAGGGATTATCTCAGGGGTGCTATTGGTACTACTACCAGCGATGGGGATGTTTTATGTCGCCGATATTTTAGGCGGCTCGCGTAATTTACTCGTTGGTAATATTATCAAAAACCAGTTTTTAGACGCGCGTGACTGGCCATTTGGCGCTGCTGCCAGTGTACTATTGACCCTTGCGATGGCAGTATTATTACTCGCTTACCGCGCCAGTAGCCGCCGTATTGGCAAGACTGATTTTAGCGAGGTGGCCTAATGTCTGATAGTTCACTGAATAGTACTCCAATTAAAAATAAACGCTCTATCAAATTAGGTAATATTGCCGCCAAAAGCTATCTTGGTCTGATTTATATTTTATTATATCTGCCCATCATCGTTTTGGTGGTAATGTCATTTAATAAATCAAAAATCGGTTATAACTGGGGCGGCTTTAGTTTAAAGTGGTACGAGTCGTTATTTAACAATCAAGCAATGCTTGATGCCTTTTGGCATTCTATTGTCTTGGGGTTGGTTGCTGCTACGGTTTCGACCGTTATCGGTACCTTGACTGCGCTGGCGCTACATCGTTATGACTTTCGCGGTAAAGGGCTGCTAAATGGCCTGTTATTTGTGCTGATGATGTCACCTGAGATTGTGTTAGCGATATCGCTATTGGCGCTGTTTTTATTGATCGGCCTGCAGCTTGGTTTTGTCTCGCTGCTACTAGCGCACATTACTTTCTGCCTACCGTTTGTGGTTATTACGGTTTTTGCGCGTTTAAGTAGTTTGGATGAGCGTTTGATGGAAGCGGCGCGAGATTTGGGTGCTAGCGAATCAACGATGGTACGTACGGTGTTGATTCCAGTGATTTTCCCAGCCGTTATGGCTGGTTGGCTACTTGCCTTTACCTTATCGCTTGATGATGTGGTGGTATCGACCTTTGTGACCGGCCCTAGCTATGAGATTTTACCGCTCCGTATTTATTCTATGGTGCGCGTGGGACTTAAACCTGAGGTCAACGCGATTGGGACAATTTTACTCGTCGCCTCCTTAGTTTTAGTGGTTATCTCGCAATTACTGCTGCGTCGGCGCTAGTTTTAATTTTTACGGTAAAATAATGGCAATGTAATTTTAGGCAAAAAGCGCCTATGATTTTTCAAGATTCTAAACACCTATTTTCCTATTTCTTTAACGTCAGTGGTTAGGTTATTTTATGCTAGAGCTCCGTCATCTTAATACACTAACTGCGCTGCGAGCCCATGGCTCATTGGCCGCTGCTGCCGATGAGCTGCATGTCACCGCCTCTGCGGTCTCCCATCAGTTAAAAGAATTGGAAAATTACTACGATATTAGCTTGGTCAATCGGCGCACGCGTCCGCTGACCTTTACCCCAGCGGGCAAAACAGTATTGGCGCTGGCTGATAGCATCCTGCCGCAGGTCACGCGCACCAAAGCCAACTTAAAGCGCTTGGCACATGGGCAGGCAGGCAGATTGCGCCTTGCGTCTGAATGTCACAGCTGCTTCGATTGGTTGATGCCGATTCTCAATCACTATCGTCGCGAATGGTCAGATGTTGAGCTGGATTTTGCCACTGGTTTTGAGCCTGAGCCACATCATTTACTGCAAGAAGGTGATATCGATTTATTGATTACCACCAGTAATTTACCTATAGAGGGCATCAGTTATCAGCCTTTGTTTGAATACGAGAGCCGTTTGGTGCTGTCGCCGACTCACGACTTGGCTGAGCAACCATTTATTCATGCCCAAGACTTGGTTGCTGAAACCTTGATTGCCTATCCGGTAGAAGCTAAGCGCCTCGATATCATTGCCAATTTTATGACCCCAGAAGAGGTCAGTTTTAAAGCGATTCGTACCACCGAGCTCACGGCGATGCTAATTCAATTGGTTGCTAGCGAGCGCGGGGTGGCGGCACTGCCTGATTGGGTGGTAAGCGAGTATGAGAAAAAAGGTTGGGTAGTTTCACGCCCATTAGGCAGTGGCGTCTACTGTCAGCTCTATGCAGCGACGCGCACCGCAAGCCAAGATATGGCTTATATGCAAGGGTTCGCCAGTCTATTAGAAGGGATTGTAAAACCGGTATAGCTAGTGCTTTTTTTAAAAAGTTGTTTAAAAAAGAGCCGTATTAAAAATTAATATGGCTCTTTTTTATTGCGACATTTTTATTATTACAAAACCAATTTAAAGAAATAAAACCCAATTGCCGTTGCCAGTAATGTCAGTCCCACATGTAACCACACTAAGCTCAAACCTGCCAGCAAGCGCCCTTCATTAATAAAAGTAAATACTTCAGCACTAAAGGTACTAAAAGTCGTCAGTCCACCCAAAAAACCAGTTATGACAAACAACCTGACATTGGGAGACAAGCCGCTACCAATACGCTCAAACCAAACTAAAGCAAGCCCTATCAATAGCCCCCCTAAAACATTGGCACCAAGCGTACCGAGCGGTATCCAGCTATGCAGCGGATTAAAACGCGCCAACCAGCCGCGCAGGCAAGCACCAATGGCAGCACCTAATCCAATTGCAAGCCATTGCATAAGCTATCCTTGAGTAAGATAAAGTTTAATAGGTTAAGTATAAGATAGCATTTATAATAGCGCAGGCAGCTCGGTCATCGGCCAACGCGGGACGCAGCTAACAGCCAAATCATCTGCCTGACCGGCTTGCAGGCGCTCGTAACCGGCATAAGCAATCATCGCCCCATTATCGGTACATAAGGCTGGCGGCGCATAATGAACGCTAGCATTGATTTTAGCAAGCTCGCGCTCTAATGTCTCACGCAAATGGCTATTGGCACTGACGCCGCCAGCTATCACCAAGCGGCTCATCTCGACTTGTTTCAGTGCCTTGACGCATTTTTTCACCAAGGTATCAACTACTGCATGTTGAAAGCTTGCCGCAATATCGGCGCGCACTTTTGGATCGCTGTCGGAGCCATCAGTGTCCTTGATAAGATTATGCACCGCCGTTTTCATACCGCTGAAGGAAAAATCTAAACCGCGATGTAGCATCGGGCGCGGTAAGTCATAGGCATTTTGTTTGCCATTTTCTGCCAATTTGGCAATATTTGGTCCACCAGGGTATGGCAGACCAAGCATTTTAGCCGCTTTATCAAAACATTCACCCGCCGCGTCATCGATAGACTCACCAAGGATTTCATATTGCCCGATACCATATGCGGCAATCAGCAAAGTATGACCACCAGAAACCAGTAAGGAGACAAATGGAAACGCTGGCGGATTCGCTCCCATCAAAGGCGCTAATAGGTGTCCTTCCATATGGTGAACGCCAATCGCTGGCACATCCAAGCCATAAGCCAAGCTACGTCCAAATAATGCGCCCGTCATCAGCGCCCCTATAAGTCCCGGCCCTTTGGTATAAGCAATCGCATCAATCTCATTTTTAGTGATATCGCACTGCTCTAGCAATTCGTTGAATAACGGTACCAGCTTACGAATATGGTCGCGGCTGGCAAGCTCAGGCACTACTCCGCCATAAAGTGCATGCAGCTCTATCTGTGAATACAGCACTTGCCCAAGCAAGCCTTTATTATTGCTATCTATCTGCTCGCTATCAAAAATCGCCAGACCTGTTTCATCACAGGAGGTCTCTAAACCCAATACTTTCATCTATGTGCCTTTATATTTGCTTTGTAGCATTAATAAAAAACCGCCACTGTTAGCTTACAATGGCGGTCATTCTAGCAAATTTCAATAAGTAATATTAGCGAGCGGCAGCAACCATATAATCAACTGCGGCATGCACTTGTGCTTCAGTGACGTCTCCAACCGCTTGCGCAGGCATTTTATTAAAGCCTTTAGCAGAATGCATATGTAGCGTTTCTATATCTTTGGCAAGGTGCGGTGCCCAAGCTTCTTTATCACCAAATTTTGGTGCGTCAAGCAAACCATTCTCATGGCAAACTTTACACTGCTTTTCGTACAGCTGAGCACCGGCATCGGCCGCCAACACTTCTGGCTCAGCAGCAGCTTCAGGTTCAGCCTCTACAACAGGGACTTCCGTAGGCTCTGCTTCAACCGCAGGCTCAGGTGTGACCACTTCGGTTTCTGTTACAGGCGCTTCAGGTTCTACAGCCACCGTTTCAGTTTCAGTTTCAGTGGTAGTAGCTGGCTCTTCAGCCGCTGTATTGTCGCCACCATTACAAGCGCTTAATGCCAAAATTGCACTCAAGCTTAGGCTTGTGAGCGCCAATTTAGCAACGGATTTTTTCTTTATTGTATTTTGCTGCATAGTCATAGTTATTCCCTCATCTATAGATTGTTAATGTAAACCTCAATATCATTGCTGGCATATTAGTAGTAATAATAGTAGCTGGCAATGATGAATCGCTATTATGAAATGAGCATGCGGCTTACTCACTTAATTACTCATAGCTACTAAATACTATTAGTTCGTTGTAGGCTCAGTCGTATCAGTAGTCGTAGCGGCCGCATCGGTATCTGTCACCGCAGCACTATCAGTAGTAGCCGCGTCTGTATCAGCACTTGCCACAGCCGTATCTGCCGCTGCGCCATCTTCTGCAGTCGCAGCTTCAGTACCCGTAGCGCCTTCTTCTGTCCCTTCTGCCGTTTCAGCAGCAGGCATCGGCGCTGTTTCTGGGAAGTCCATATCTTCTGCTTCAGGTGCGTTTGCACGTGCAAGTTCTGAAGCTTCATCGACTTTATCTTTTGCTAAGACTTCACCTGATTCAGCGCCCGCCTCTTCCTTGTCAGTGCTACAAGCACTTAAACTGACGCCCATCGTCAGAAACAATGTCGCCCATAATGCGGTACCAATCGCTGTTTTCTTCATGCCATTTTTCATTCAAAGATCCTCAAAATAATAGCTATAAAAGCCTTGTAACGTCTGTCTCGGCGTCTTTTTAAGCGTCTAGTTTCAACAGCTAAATCTTGAAATTTAAAGCAGCTTAAATATGAGCGACAGACTGAGTATAGGATACCATAGACTCCATATAAGCCGTTATTGCTAAACAGCTGTTTTGTCCACAATTTATTGATTATTTGTTAAAAGATTATTAAAAGTATTAACACTCACGCCTTAAGTTAATTCTCACTATCTATATACGCCGTCGTTAAATTTTATTGTCTATTATTTGACCTCTATTTAAGCCTTTATTATGTATAAATACGCTAAAGCCTTTGACTTTACTGCAATTTTTGATTAAAATAGGCGCCCTTGTGCTAGTGCGCAAGACTATCCTAGTTTGAGCTGATGCCGATAATCTTGAGATATTACGGCTAAATACTAATACACAGCCAAACTAATGCCCTTATATCTCATCCTAATCAAGGAGATTTCATGCCTGCAGTTAAGGTTAAAGAAAACGAACCAGTTGACATCGCTATCCGTCGTTTCAAACGTGCTTGTGAAAAAGCCGGCGTTCTATCAGACGTACGTAAGCGTGAATTTTATGAAAAACCAACGCAAGTACGCAAGCGCAAAAAAGCCGCTGCTGTAAAGCGTTATAAGAAAAAATTACAACGCGAAACTATTCGTACCACTCGTATGTACTAATCACTAATACGATTAGCTACCTACCAGCGCTACACTAACGCCACTGTTATCGATGAATAACAGTGGCGTTTTTTATGCTACAATTTTTGTTATTACTGCTGATAAATGCTCAGCAGATTTTTATTTAACACTTACCAAAAACTATTTTATCCATACTCATAAGGAATAATAACAATGAGCCAGCTTAAACAGACGTTATCTGACACCATCAAAACTTCTATGAAAGCGCGCGAGCTTGAGCGCGTCAAAGTATTGCGCAACGTTCAATCGGTGGTCAAGCAGATTGAGATTGATCGCCAAACCGAGCTTGACGATGCACAAGTGTTAGAAGTGCTACAAAAGCAGCTCAAACAGCGTCATGAGTCCTTGTCTATCTTTACCGAAAACGGCCGCGATGATTTGGCCAGTAAAGAGCAGTTCGAGATTGATATTATCAATGAGTTTATGCCAAAACAAATGGATGATGCCGAGCTTGCCGCTTTGGTCAATACCGAAATCAAAGCGCAAGGCGCCACCTCAATGCGCGATATGGGCAGCGTGATGGGCGTGTTAAAGAATAAAACCGCAGGTCGTGCTGATCCCGCATTAATTTCTAAGCTGGTCAAAGACGCTTTGCAAGGTTAATTGAAGTTAAGAAAAGTTATATATTCTTAATCTGCGTATCGACCCAAGCTAGCAAACAACCGCCTAAGGCTTAAAGTCTTTGGCGGTTTTTACCGCTTTGATTTCCGCATTAATATTAGCAAGTAACGGTCGGGCACTACTTGCTTGCGCAGTTTTTTGCATTTGCTCAGTTAATTGCTTGGCTTGCGTTAAGGAAGTCAGCGCGCGCTCATAACGTCCGCTCCACAGCTGGTCGTGACTACGATAACGCAGCGCGTTGATAGTAGCGATTTTTGCCAGTTGCGGCGAATCAGTAGTTTTTGCTATTTTTTCATTGGCCAGTTGCAAGCTTTGCCATGCATAGCGGTCACTTGGCTGCTGCTCAGTCAAGGGCTTAAGCAGTGCTTGCGCCTTAGCTGGCTGATTGCTATTGGTCAGCGCTTCGGCTAAATAAAGACGCAAATCGCGGCGCTCAGGATATAAGCGCTGCTGACTCTCAAGCAGTTCCGCCGCTTGTTGCCATTTATTTTGCTCAGTGAGAATTTGACTTTGGGTAATGGACAATAACGGCTCGAGTATTTTCCGCTGTGTTGCAGGTAGCGCTGACAGCTCCGTATATAGCTCATTGGCCTCGCCAAAACGCTGCTGCTCGCCATACCAATACATCAACGCCAATTTTGCGCCCACGCTATTTTTCGCGGCGGTCGTCAATGCGGTTTTAGAGACATGCTCGCCCGTGCTTTGCGTGCGCCAATAGAGCAAATCAAACAAAGCTTGATGGCGCTGCTGCTTGGACAATGGCAGAGCATCATAACGCTGGGCGCGGCTTTGCGATTCGCTCAAACGCTCATTACTCAAAGGATGCGAGCGCACAAAACTGGGTAGGAATTGATTGGCAGTTTGGTTGAGCTGGCTTTTTTGATTCATTGTTGCAAAAAAGCGCGGCATGGCGCGTGGATCGTAACCCGCTTGGTTCATGATTTGCATGCCAACGCGGTCGGCATCACGCTCATTACTACGGCTAAAAGCCATGCTGCTATTCATAGTAGCGGTTTGGCTGCCCATCATGACTGCCGCCGCCGCATCGCCATCGACCGCTGATGCCGCAATCGCTGCCAGCATACCGCCTATTTGCATCAGCAAGGCTTTTTTGCGCTCATCCGCGCCGCTCTCATAATGGTGCTGACTAATATGAGCCACCTCGTGAGCAACGACGCTGGCAATCTCATCCATGCTGCCCGCTGCCAGTATCGTCCCGGTATTGAGCCCAATTACCCCGCCGGGCGCTGCAAAAGCATTGATACTGGGGTTATCAATAATAACCAAACCCAGTGGCGCTTGCTGGCGAGCTTGCGCATTTAGCCGCCATGTCATCTCTTTTATGGTTTCATAAATCCAAGGATCGTGCTCCATCTTCGCGCGACTATTGATGTTTCTTAATGACCATTCACCAAGCAGTTTATTTTCATATTGCTCAGCAAAGCTTAGCCCCTGCCCGCGCAAATTGGGTAAATCTAATTCTTCAGCATGGGACGTCTGCCATGAACCATAAGTAAATGGCGCGACTTGCGTACCAGCACTATTGGCGGTAGTTGCCAGTATCAGTAAGGTAGCAGATATACCCACCTTTAGCGAAAAAGCGCCTGTTAATGTCGTTACCGGCTTTTTAAGCAGCGATTTTTGAAACAGCAATTTTTTAAGCAGTGCTGGTCTATGAAAATAATACAAGTGCGTATCCTATACGAGTAATTCTAACGTCTTTTTGACTATACGAGCTTGTTTGTCGAAGGTCAATTGCCGTCTGCATCTGGCTACCAATAACGCTGCCACGCGTCACGCTTGTGCAACATGCTTGTGTAAACTTAAGCGTTATAAAGCCAATTGTTAAATGTAAAGTTTGAAACGATCTCCCAGTCGTCATTAGATGTGCTGATTGACCAATGATTATGATAACTATATTCAACTGCAATTGAGTAGTGGCAATTTGCTATAATAGTAAGTCTTGATAAATGCTTGTTTTATGTAGGCGACAAGTGCTACTTTCTCAAACATTGATATTTTAAAGGTTTATTTTATGTCTACTGATAACCAATCTGTCATTGTACGAGACTCATATCCTATTTATTTTGCCGAAACCGTGTCTGACGCGCAGCAGCAATCGATAACGCAGCTGCTCGATTTATTGCCAGCAGCGACTCTTAGCTTAGTAGAAAATTTCGACCTAGCGGCTAGTGCAGAGCAAAAACAGCCAATAACTATTAAAAACATGGTCGATGGGCGCGGACTTGCCTGCCCTATGCCACTATTAAAAACCAAAGTGGCGCTACGAGAAGTAGCGGTTGGTGAGTCGCTATATGTCATTGCCACGGACCCAAACTCACAAGCTGATATCAGCGCTTTTTGTCAGCAGAGCCAGCAAACAGGCACAGCGAATCCCTTATTATTGATCATCAATCAATCAACAGCGGCAAATATCGGAAAAAGTCTAGAAGCAAAATCTAAAGATTCTGTTGATACAATATATCACTTCATCATTACCAAAACTGATAGCAACTAAGCGGCGCTATCCTTTACAATTATAACTATAAGATTTTTATCTGACTCATTGCTTATCTATTTAACCAAGGTCAAGAATATGACTAATACTTCTAATAATGCTGCAAATACCCGTACAAAAGACAGCGTAGCAGCTGAAAAAAACGAAGCACGCGATGCGGCCTTGAAAGCCGCTGCGGCGCGTCCGCCTTACGATGCCAGCGCACTTGGCGATACACGTACCCGTGACTTGGTGCCAGCGATGCCAACGCATTTATCAGCGCCTGGCGTAAATCTGGGTGCTTATATTAATACCGTGCATCAAATTCCGATTTTGACACCGACTCAAGAGCAAGAGCTTGCTCACCGCTATTATGATGAGGGCGATGTTGAAGCGGCGCGCCTACTGGTCATGTCACATTTGCGCTTTGTCATTCATATTGCCCGTAGTTACTCAGGCTATGGTCTGCCGCAAGCCGATTTAATCCAAGAAGGCAACTTGGGCTTGATGAAAGCGGTCAAACGCTTTGATCCTAATAAAGGTGTGCGTTTGGTTTCATTCGCCGTGCATTGGATTAAGGCCGAGATTCACGAATTTGTCATTCGTAACTGGCGCATTGTTAAAGTTGCTACTACTAAAGCGCACCGTAAATTATTCTTTAACTTACGCAGCCTGAAAAAGACCAACAACCAGTTAACGCTCGAAGAAGCCGATGCAATCGCCAACGATTTAAACGTAACGCGCAAGCAAGTGCTTGAAATGGAGTCGCGCTTGACCTCGTATGATGCGTCGTTTGAAGCGCAATCGAGCGATGATGACGATGGCCGCTACGCGCCGCAGCTGTTTTTAGAAGATGGTATCGACCCTGCAGAGATGGTTGAAGAGGATGATTGGGAAGAGAACAATTCATCGGCTCTGCTAGCAGCAATGGATACGTTAGATGACCGTTCACGCGATATCGTTGAACAGCGCTGGCTTTCTGAGCAAAAATCAACCTTACATGAGCTAGCCGCGGTTTACTCTATCTCAGCAGAACGTGTGCGCCAAATCGAAAAAAACGCCATGGATAAAATCCGTGAAGCCATGACCATCGATAGCGTTATTTTGCCCGATGATATCCAATAAATTTAGCTTATTAGTTAAAGCTTACCTATGATAAAAGTTCTATTTATAACACGAGTTTTACCATGCTAAATTGGATAAGTATCGCCGCTATTAATATGGCTATCGCTGTCGCTTTGGGCGCGTTTGGCGCTCATGGGCTTAAAAATTCGGTCAGTATCCAGCAGCTTGAATGGTGGCAGACGGCAACTCTATATTGGTTTGTACATGGGCTTGGCTTATTGCTCGTTGGTATTCTTATTCGTCTTAATTATACGACCCAGACCACGGCATGGCTGCTACAAATCGGCGCACTTATTTTTGCGGGTAGTTTATATGCCATGACGCTTGGGGCACCGCGCTGGCTTGGAGCGATTACTCCTATCGGCGGTATGCTGATGATTGTAGGTTGGCTATGGCTTGCGGTCTCGACATTTCGTTTAGGCCATACTGTTTAAGTTGAATAACAAAATGGGTTAATGGATGAGTAACAAAGGATTATTAACTTTTAGGGAGCACCTATTATGAGTAATATTAGTGTTAATGGTAAAAAATTGCAGACCACGCATCAAACCGTCCAAATGGTCGTCAATGAGCTTGGACTGAGTAAAGGTCGCTATGCGGTTGAAATCGATGGTGAACTGATTCCAAAAAGCGAGCTTGATAAAATGCGTATCGTTGAAGGTATGAATATAGAAGTGGTACAAGCAGTTGGTGGTGGTTAAGCAAATATTAGCCCGCTAATTTTTTCATGTATAAATATTAAGCAATAAAAAAGACCTCTAACGTTGAGACGTTTAGGTCTTTTTTTTATTTGTCATAATTTTAATAACTAAACTATTTTGACGACTTGACCATATATGAAGCTACTATTATAAGTATGCCTGCTCAATAAATACGCCAGTTGTAATAATTGTTTTATAGGCTATATTTACCAAGCAGTCATAATAACAAAGTCAGCTACTATGTAGAGCGGTTGCTGTAGTGAATACTACTTAGAGCAGTGACGAACCCATTACATGGCAGGTGCCGCATCATCAGCTGTTAGCTCTTCGTAGCGTTCATCGCGCCCTGGACCTTGAGTTTTCTTACGATCCTGACGGGTTTTATATTTACGTACTTGTCTATCAAGCTTGTCCGCCATATCATTAATGGCCTTATACATATCGTCTTCGCAGGCTTGGACGAACATTTCTTGACCTGCAACTCGCATAATCGCTTCGGCCTTATGGGTCTTTTTACCGCCCTCACTTGAGCCGCTATTATCTAGCGATAATTTTACCTGAATACTTTGAATCTGATCGAAATGACGTTCTACTTTTACAAGCTTTTCGCGAACGGCGTTGTCCATGGCTTCGGTAACACTGATATGGTGACCACTGATAGAAACATTCATATTATCGTCCTTTTATTATTGCTTATATTATTACGTACAATCAGCAGATGATCGCGCTTTACAGCTTTTATCATTCCACCTTACCAATCACTCACCCAGTATCTTTCTTATCATAAAGTTTGGCTTATCATTTTTTAATGACCAACGGCTTTAAAGCTCTACTCCTTTATTAAAATAAAAAATTAAAATACATTTTTATCATTTGTTAAATTGACTAAATCGGCCAAACCGATACTTGGTTTTCGTTGTTGGTATGACTCTAATTTGTCATGAAAACCCAAGAGTAGCAAGCCATCAAATTGTAAGCAAATGTAATAAAAAATGATGTTTCATGAATGTTTCTATATAATCAAAAAATTTTATTTTTTATTTACGTTTAAATTGGCTTGATTTTGGCGGTATGACATTTATAAGTCGTTGAATGACAACATTTAATATTTTTGTTTACGCTGAGTGGATGATCCGATATTCATTGCTTCACGATATTTGGCAACCGTGCGTCTGGCAATATCGATGCCTTCTGCAAATAAAAAATCTTTTATGCGGCTATCAGATAATGGCTTTTTCGGGTCTTCATCAGCGATAAGCTGTTTAATCATGGCGCTGATGGCGGTTGAGGAGATGTCTCCGTCGCTACTGCTAACGTGAGATGAAAAAAAATGCTTAAGGGAAAACAACCCTTGTGGTGTCAAAATGGTTTTGCTCGTAGTGAGGCGCGAAACGGTGGATTCGTGCAAATCAACTTCTTCGGCAATAGCTTTTAAAATCAAGGGCTGCATGGCAGTGGCGCCATGTTGCAAGAACTCTTGCTGGTAGCGTACGATACTGGTCGCGACTTTTAAAAGGTTTTGATTGCGCTCTTCGATACTGCGAATAAACAGGCGCGCATCGGTGAGATTTTCGCGCAGATATTGATTGTCAGGGCTGTCATCGCCGCGTTTGACCAAATTGGCATATTCTTGATTGACCCGTAATTTAGGCAAAGTGTCAGGATTGAGGCGCACTTGCCAGCCGTCTACTTGCGCAGTCGTGTCGTTTCCATTTTTATTATCGGTGCTGTGATTGCTATTGTGGCGGCGAATCGGCGTGACCAATACATCAGGAATATCATAGCTTTCTGACGGCTGCATATAATCGGGCTGACTGCTCCGAAATAGTAGGCCGGGTGATGGGTTTAACGTACGTAGCAGGTTAAGCGCTGGAGTAATTTGTTCAGGCGCGAGGCCGGTAAGTTCAGTCAAGGCTTTGATGTTATTGCTGACCAAATGCTCACTGGCTGAGAGAAGCGCTTGGGCTTCTTTAAGATATTTTGTATTCGTATCAAGCTTGGACAATTGCAGCGCTAAGCACTCATTGAGGTTGCGTGCGCCAACGCCAAGCGGGTCGCACGATTGAATCATGCGCAGTACCGCCATGACCTCATCGTACTCGACGCGCTCGTCCCATTGATAAAAGCTGGCGATGGTATCGAAACTTTGTAGCAACTCATCGATATCAAGGCGTATAAAACCCATTTCATCCATAGAATCCATAAGATATTCGGCGATAAGCGTATCTGTTTCGGAGAGGCGCTTAAAGTTCAGCTGCCAGCGCACATGGTCTTGAATGGTGGCGCTGGTACTGCCCTGATAGCTATCAAAGTCTTCATTTTTGCCGTTAGCCGAATGAGCTGAAAGACTCCCTGAACCTATCGCGGCAGAGGCATAATTACCGCTGTTAAAACCGCT
>NZ_DAINDI010000012.1:23091-23743 GCF_036731945.1 Psychrobacter sp. | reverse complement strand
ATAATCGTCGCCCTCCACGGCATAGTTATCGATTGCTTCATCATCAAAACTGGCTTGCTGTAATTTATCTAAACTATCGCTACTGTATTCATCACTACTATTGTCTTCATAATCAAAACCATCATCCAAAGAATGGGTAGATTTAGCAAACGAATCAACGCTAGCATTTTGATTCCAACTATCTAATGTTAACGGCTCGCCATTATGACTGTCGTAACTGTCACAATCAACATAGTCATCTTCATCTTCATCCTCTTCCACACGTTCTAGCAAAGGATTGCTATCAAGCTTCGCCTGTACCTCCTGCGCGAGCTCAAGACTAGAGAGCTGCAGCAATTTGATGGCTTGCTGCATTTGCGGGGTTAGCTTTTGCGAGGTATTTAGCGTGGTCGCCAATCCAAACGACATACTCATGGGTGACTTTTACCTTCCGATTGTGATGATGCTAACTAGGTTATGCGGGTTGAAGCATACGCTTATTAACGCTTATCATCATTAAAAAGCGCTTTAGCCTATCAGGTCATGACGATAGCATTTTTTGCTACAATGTTGCTATGATAATTTATATTCTGTTCAGATAAGCTATTTTTAGCTTTTGTTCACATTATAAAACTGCAATAGCTTTGCAGGGATGCCAAGCTTTTAAATATAA
>NZ_DAINDI010000012.1:16439-23081 GCF_036731945.1 Psychrobacter sp. | reverse complement strand
AACAGGATAAAAAATAAATAAGAGCAAAACCCTATAAAGCTTAAAAATTGAGAATAATATTATGAATGAGATTACTAAAAATGAACCGCTGACCATTGCGGCTGTACAAATGAGCAGTCAGCAAGATATCGAAGCCAATTTAGCCGATATAAGAGCCGCCATTAGAGAGGCAAGTAAGCAAGGCGCGCAGCTAGTGGTTTTGCCAGAAAACTGCTGTAGCATGGGTCGACAGTTTGCCACTGCCGAGCGTTTTAATGAGTTATCCGACGCAATGGCCGAGTATGCACGTGCTTTTGGTATTTATCTGTTAGCAGGCTCGCTGCCCTGTCCTTACCGCCCTGATGGTGTCATCGTACCCGATGGTAGATTGCGCCAAGTCAGTCAGTTGTTTGCGCCCGATGGTAAGCGCGTGGCGCGCTACGACAAAATTCATTTATTTACCGCAACCGTTGCCGATAAACAAGGCAGCTATAATGAAGCGGCGACTTTTGAGCCCGGTACGCAAACTGTTGTTACAACTTTAGAAGCAAATGATGCCGTTTATCAGCTCGTTTGTTTTGATTTACGCTTTCCAGCCTTGGCACAGCGTTTACGGCAAGCGGGCGCGGAATTAATAAGTGCGCCATCAGCCTTTACTTATTTGACTGGGCAAGCACATTGGTCGCTATTACTACGTGCACGGGCGTTAGACAGTCAGTGTATGGTCATTGGCGCTGCACAAGGTGGTGAGCATATTTATAAGAATGGCGATAGTCGGCAAACATGGGGGCATAGCACGATTACTGCTTATAACGGCACGATTATCAATAGCTATGAAGATAGTGCGTTGAAGAACCCTACTAATAAAGAGCAGAAACATTATGCTCTGGTTTTAGCGACGTTAGACAAAGCTGACCAAGCGCAAGGACGGCAAAAGATGCCAATCTTTGACTGCCATCGTTTGGCATAAATGTAGGATTAAATACTTAAGAAATAATCGGAGCTTAATTAATATCAACATCATTTTGCGCATGAGACGCACGCGGATGAGCGCGGTCATAAACTTGGGTTAATTTGGCAAAATCGACATGAGTATAAATCTGCGTGGTACTGATATCACTATGGCCGAGCATTTCTTGTACCGCGCGCAAATCGCCACTGCTAGATAACATATGCGACGCAAAGCAATGACGGAGTAAATGCGGATACATATTTTGCGCAATCCCAGCGCGCGTAGCCGCAACCTTAAGACGCTGCTGCACGGCTCGCGTGGATAAACGTGTACCTAATTTTTCACTGATAAACAACGCATTGTCCATCTGCTCTACCCACAGATTGCGATGCGGTAGATAACGTTTAATCGCCTCGGCGGCTTTGATACCTAAGGGCACTAAGCGCGTTTTATTGCCCTTACCCGTCACGCGCACGCGCAAATCAGCCAAGTCTATATCGGCCATATTGAGCGCCACCAGCTCGCCAACACGCAGACCGCTACTATAAAGCAGTTCGAACATTGCCTTATCCCGCAGCCACAAGCGCGCCTGCTCTGGCGTATCAGGGATTTCTTGGTCAAGCAATTGCGTCAATAAATCCACATCGGCAATAGACGGCAGCGGTCTAGGGCTGCGTTTAAGCTGATATCCCGTAGTCGGGTTGATACGCGCTAAACCCTCTTCTATCAACCAGCCATAAAAATGACGGATAGCCGATAGCTCTTGCTGAACGCTCGCTAATGCCAGCTTATCTTCATCAAGGCGTTGGCTGATATGCTGGGCCAATTGCCGCTTATCACAGCGCGTCCATGTCAGACGTTTGCCGCGTAAAAACAGCGCCAATTGATTTAGCCCTGCAAAATAAGCCACCAATGTGTGTTCGGAGTGATTGCGTACCGACAGCGTATTTAGCCAACGATGCACTGGCGCTAGCAGTTCTCGCAGCGTGCTATCTGCTTCGATGGTTGTTGCCAATTCCGCCGATAGCCATTTGTTTGACTCAGTGTTTGATGTAATGTTTGACTGAATATTTGAGCTAGGCGCTGTCGTCATGATTGATTAGCCTTCTGGATTTGGCTTAATGCCCGCTTGCGCCATTAAGCCATCTGGGCTAAATACCCCTTCATAGACAAACGCCGTTGGCCCAGTCATCATCACAGAATACCCCGGCTGCCATTTGATAATCATGCTGCCGCCATAAAGCTGCGCGCGTATGTCTTCGCCTTCATCAAGCCAACCCTCACGGATACCAACCGCCACCGCTGCACAAGCGCCCGTGCCACACGCTTGGGTTTCGCCAACGCCGCGCTCATAAACACGCAGACGGATATGACGCTGATTCATGACCTGCATGAAGCCGACATTGACGCGCTCTGGAAAGGCCGGATGTGATTCGATGGCTTTACCCAAGGTCTCAACATCAGCTTCTAGGACATTATCAACCCTGATGACCGCATGCGGATTGCCCATATTGGCGACATACAGCTGCACCGGCGTACCATTAACGTTTAGATGATAGGCGTTTTGGATTTTGGTCGTCGCTCTTGGGGTAAAGGGAATTTCACTTGGCTCAAATTTGGGCTTACCCATATCAACCTCGACCCAGCCATAACGGTCGGTCGTTAAGGAGATAATCCCGCTTGCCGTCTCAACGCGCAGACGCTGCTTAAATGACAGTTTACGCGCTTGCACAAAACGGGCAAAACAGCGCGCGCCATTACCGCACTGCTCAACCTCTGTGCCATCGGTATTAAAAATGCGATAACTAAAATCAACATCGGGGCGCATCGGCGGCTCAACGACGAGCAATTGATCAAAGCCTATGCCTAAATGACGATCGCCCAGCAGCTGTACCAATTCCTTGGTCAACTCTAAGCGTTGGGTCACCAAATCGATGACCATAAAATCATTGCCCAGCCCATGCATTTTTGTAAATTCTATTAGCATATCCTTGTTATCCTATCCTATTTTTATGTATGCCTTATAGTAGCACGCTGTCAGATACAATCATAATTATCACCGCTATCAAACGCTAAGTTAAAGCTCTATCACCGAACAAATATTTTTTATTCAAATTTTCATTAAAGCAGGCAATAAAAAACCCATTGTCGTTATCACAATGGGTTTTTTTTAATTAAAAAATTGTAAGCAGTAAACTGGCTAAAAACTATTTATCCTGCCACAACACTTCATCAGCATATAAAGATTCAAGCGTTTCGCGTTTGCGAATCAGTTGATGCTTATCATCGGCTACCATCACTTCGCTAGCACGACCGCGCGAATTGTAATTGCTACTCATGGTAAAGCCGTACGCACCAGCACCGGTGATAGCTAAAATATCACCTGTTGCTAATGACAGTAAGCGGTCTTTTGCTAAAAAGTCACCGGTTTCACAAATCGCCCCAACGATATCCCATAGCTGTGTACCATCGGTATCTAAACCGTCTTTGGGTAATGTCACAGGAATCACCGCCATTTCTGCTTGATATAACGCTGGACGTATCAAGTCATTCATTGCCGCATCGACAATGGCAAAGTTCTTGTGCTCGGTTGGTTTTAACACATCGACCTTGGTTAATAATACACCGGCATTGGCCACGATACTACGACCCGGCTCGAAGAATACCGTTAAACCAAGCTCGCTTAGTTTAGGCAGTAACGCTTGGGCGAATTCCTCGATAGACACTGGCGTTTCATCGATATAACGTACGCCAAGCCCGCCGCCCAAGTCGATATGACGCAGCTCAACACCTTTATCTCGCAAACTATGTATCAGCTCGATCACTTTATCTAGTGCCGCTACAAATGGTGCAACCTCTGTCAACTGCGAGCCGATATGACAGTCGATACCGACAATATTAATATGAGAGAGCTGCGCCGCTTGCTCATAAACCGCAACGGCATTTTCATGACTGATGCCAAACTTATTGTCTTTTAAACCGGTTGAGATATACGGATGGGTCTTGGCATCGACGTCTGGATTGACCCGCAATGAAATCGGCGCGGTTTTATCAAGCGCTTTTGCCACTTCGTTAATCAGCGCCAATTCACTAATTGACTCAACGTTAAAGCAGCCAATACCTTGATTCAGCGCATATTCGATTTCGCTATAAGTTTTGCCAACGCCTGAAAACACCACGCGCTCAGCTTTCCCGCCCGCCGCCAATACGCGCATTAATTCACCGCGTGAGACGATATCAAACCCTGCCCCTGCTTGCGCCAAGATACCAAGTACAGCAAGGTTCGAGTTTGCCTTTACCGCATAACAAATCTGATGCTTTAGGCTGGCAAAACTCGTCGTATAAGCCTGATAAACGTCTAAAATCGCTTGTTTTGAATAAATATAACACGGCGTACCATAGTGCTTAACCACCTCATCAATACTTACCTGCTCCATATATAACGCGCCACCGCGATAATCGAGCGCAGGCAAATGGGCGGTTAAGGCTTCAGGATCCACATACAATCCTTGCTCAGTTTTGGTCGTGACTGACTGACTCATAAAGTTGTCTCTAATATAATCAATGTATTAAGGAATTAACGGATTAAATAGTTAAGGGGTTTAGCAGCTTAGATAGGCTAAAAATCGTTTGAGTATTTGGCTTTTAATAAACCAATACTAATAGACAAGCACTAATAATCGTTAGGATCCGTACTTGGCGCCGGCAACTGAAAATCTTCAGCGTTTTGCGCGTTATTTGCATTGTCATTGAGCTTAGCAAAGGCGGCATCTTGCGGATGACTGGTGCTCTCAAGCACAGCCGTATTATCTTTTACCGTTTGGCTACTCGATTCTGCTAAGTACAAATCGCCTTTTTGCCCGCAACCTGCCAAGGCAGTTGCCCCAATTACCAGCGTCGCTATGGTTACCTGATAGATAGCAGGTTTGACGTCAACGCTTAAATTAGCGCTGTTAAAATTTGAGGTACGGCGTATAGTAAACATAGAATGGCTAACCTTTCATCTTGCAATGGTTTGCAGGCGATAACAATCACTATCAGCGAAAATAGGGCTGCAATAGAAAAATAGGACAATTTTTTAATCATAGCATTATTCGATAAAGTTGTGCGCTCCCTGCTGCTGATTGGCGCATAAATTTATAAGAATTAACGACTAACGATAGGCAAAATGGGATTTTATAAACGCTCTTAATAACTACAGACAAATAGCCACAGACAAACTTACTTACAATTTTATAAAAAGTGCTTTTATCCTATTATCTCTGGCAGCGGTTGATGGCATTCGGTGTACACTTGTATAAAACGGCACGATTAAAGCCTTATAGTTATCGTGGTATAAACCTCAAAATATGGTACATTATAGTGAACCCTTGCAGCAGCAATGAAGCGCTAGTATGGGTTTTAATAGCCATTAACCGCTGCGAGCATTTTGGGCAATTATGCGCTTTTAAGATATTTTAAAAACACTGCAAGCCTGAAATGCGAAAAACAATATCAAGAAAAATATTAAAAATAATGCGAAAAGTAAGACTAAAAGCAATGATAAAAAACAGCGATAGGATTGTTGCGTATGGCAGCTGTTTGGCTTACGGCGACAAGAATATGGCTGGTTTTTTTATGTAATCGGTGACTATCGATGTCGAATCACCACCCAAAAAATAACTTCTAAGGATAGAGTATGAGCGCTGGCGTAACCACCAATTTTAATGATAAAGACTCTGAAACATCGAATCTAACCAACCCCACTTTAGTCCTTAATTGCGGCTCCTCTTCAATCAAATACGCACTCATCAGCGAAGACAATGCTACGCGTATCACAGGTCTGGCAGAAAACTTAGGCCTCGACACTGCGCGCATCAAACACACAACGCTAAATGGTGAAAATCTAGAAATCGCCATCGCTGGCGGTCGTCATGAACTGGCCTTGAAAAAAATCCTTGAGTTACTTGAGCAATATCACTTTATTGCTGTCGGCCACCGCGTGGTGCATGGCGGCCGCGAGTATTCAGAAGCGGTGCGTGTCGATCAGCATGTGTTAGAAGAAGTCAAACGCTTAAAAGTATTGGCACCGCTCCATAACCCTGCCAATGCGCTCGGTATCGAAGCAGTACAAGCAATTTATCCCGAGATTCCGCAAGTGGTGGTATTTGATACCGCCTTCCACCAAACCATGCCACCTGTTGCCTTTCGTTATCCACTGCCAAAAGTCTTTTATGATGAATATAAAATCCGTCGTTACGGCTTTCATGGTACCTCGCACGCTTATGTATCAGAACGCGCCAGCGAAATCACCAGTGCTAAAGCGCCACATGGTTGGTTGACCGCGCACCTAGGTAATGGCTGCTCGGCGACGGCTGTCTATAATGGTGAAAGTCTCGATACCAGTATGGGTTTGACGCCGCTTGAAGGGCTGATGATGGGCACGCGCAGCGGTGATGTCGACCCAAGCCTGCATATTCATCTCAAGCGCCAGCTAGGCATGAGCTTAGAAGAAACCGATAAGATGCTCAATAACGAAAGTGGCCTGCTGGGAATTTCAGGCTTATCCAATGATTTACGTACTATCGAACAAGCAGCAAATGAAGGTCATCAAGACGCTAAGCTTGCGATTGAGATGTTCTGCTACCGCGTCGCTAAGTACCTTGCCAGCTTAAG
Source organism: Psychrobacter sp. (assembly GCF_036731945.1). Taxonomy (GTDB): domain Bacteria; phylum Pseudomonadota; class Gammaproteobacteria; order Pseudomonadales; family Moraxellaceae; genus Psychrobacter. Next base: position 16,495 of record NZ_DAINDI010000012.1, on the reverse strand, counting down.
CTGTGCGCTACCTAACTTTACCGGTATTGTCTTTACTGGCGGGACTGGCGAAAACT
>NZ_DAINDI010000012.1:3693-16429 GCF_036731945.1 Psychrobacter sp. | reverse complement strand
AGTGACCACGCGGACGCGTATTTTAGAGATGATGCCGCATTTTGGTATCAAGGTAGATAGCATTAAAAACGCTAGCTTGGTCGGTGGCAAAGAAGGCAGTTTCCATGCCGACGATAGCAGCATTGAGCTGTGGGTGGTACCAACCGATGAAGAATGCCGCATTGCCCAAGAAACGCGCGAAGCCTTAGGTTTGTAAGCATCAGATTGCTAAACAAACCATGACTTGTGCCATAAGAAAACAGGGAGCGTTTGTATGGCACAAGGATAAAACGCGCTTAAAAAATAAAATAAATAGTAGGATACATTATGCAAACTTTTTTACTTGTGCCCATCAGTCGCGGTATCGGTGTGACGTCAGCGGCGTTAGGCTTGATTCGCGCCTTTGACTATAACGGTATCAAAGCTGGCTTTATGAAGCCGTTTTTACAAGACGATACCTTAGATAAGCAAAACAGTTTAGACAGCTCAAGCGCGCTGGCAATGCACGCTTTTGGTCTTAATCCACCCAAATCTATCAGCCGTCAGCGCCTTGAGCGTATGCTTGGCGACGACAACGATGTGGTGATTTGTGAAGGCTTAGTATCGACGACTGAGACCTCTTATGCGTCGCAAATCAACCGCGCCATTGCCCATGCCTTAGATGCTAAAATCATTTTTGTCAGCACCGCCGATACCAGTAAACCTGCCTATCTGGCTGACAAGCTTGACGTCCACGCCCGTGAATTTGGCGGTATTGCCAGTGAGCGCACGCTTGGTTGTATCTTAATGCGGATGCACGATTTACCAAACGCCCAAAGCACCCTCGAAAATCAAATGGTCGCCCCAGGCGAAGCCATCGTCAATTTAGACGAGGGCTTTATGCAAGAAGTGCAGCGCCTGTCACCACACTTTAATACCGAAGAGTTCCGCTTAATCGGCGTAGTGCCCTTTAGTGACTCGCTCTCTGTGCCACGCACGTGGGATATCGCCGCTGAGCTTGACGCCACTTGGCTAAATGTCGGTGAGGCAAAATCGCGCCGTATCAACCGCATCAGTTTGACCGCGCGCTCGGTCGCTCGCGTTGATGAAGTCTTTAAACGTGGTACGCTTATCGTTGTGCCGGGCGACCGCGACGACTTACTGTTGGCCGCAGGGCTTGCTTGTATCAACGGCATCCCTTTAGCAGGACTGGTATTAACAGGCGGCGTAGTCCCAAGCGAAACAGTCGCTGAGCTTTGGCAATCGGCGCTCAAAACCGGCATCCCTATCATGAGTGTCGAAAGTGACAGTTATGAGACCGTACAAAGCCTGATGCATATGAGCTCTGAGATTCCAAGCGATGATACCGAGCGCGCCGAAGAAGTGGCACGTTATGTCGCCGCGCATTTAGACCTCAACTGGATTAAAGAGTACTTTAGCCAAGAATATGAGATGCGCTTATCACCATCGGCATTTCGTCATCAAGTGGTCAAAAAAGCGCAAAATGCCAAAAAACGTATCGTGCTCCCAGAAGGCTCAGAGCCACGTACGGTCGAAGCGGCGTGCATTTGCCAAAGTCGCGGTATCGCCAACTGCGTGTTGATTGCCAAGCGTAGTGAGGTCGAGCAAGTAGTGAAAAATCGCGATTTGGTGTTGCCTGAGGGCCTTGAGATTATCGACCCTGATAGCCTCGATATGGATAAATATATCAATGCCGTGGTCGAGCGCCGTAAGGGTAAAACCAACGCCGAAGTCGCTGCTGAATACCTCAAAGACACGGTTTATTTGGGTACGACCATGCTCGAGATGGACGAGGTAGACGGTTTGGTTTCTGGGGCAATACACACAACCGCGAATACCGTGCGCCCTGCGTTTCAGCTAATTAAAACCGCGCCGCAGTATTCGCTGGTATCGTCAGTGTTCTTTATGCTGCTACCTGAGCAAGTGGTGGTCTATGGTGACTGTGCCATTAATCCTGACCCGAACGCCGAAGAGCTCGCTGAAATCGCCATTCAATCGGCGCAGTCTGCCGCCGCCTTTGGTATCAATCCAAAAGTGGCGATGATTAGCTACTCAACGGGTTCATCTGGTACGGGCGCTGATGTCGAAAAAGTCATTCGTGCAACCGAAATCGTCCGTCAGCGTGCGCCGCACCTCGCCGTCGATGGCCCATTGCAATATGATGCCGCTTCGGTCATGAGCGTCGGTAAACAAAAAGCCCCTGACTCACCGGTTGCCGGACAAGCAAACGTCTTCATCTTCCCTGACCTAAACACTGGTAACACCACCTATAAAGCGGTACAACGTAGCGCCAATGTGGTCAGTGTCGGACCGATGTTGCAAGGTTTGAATAAGCCCGTTAATGACTTGTCGCGTGGTGCGTTGGTCGATGATATTATTTATACCATTGCCCTGACCGCCATCCAAGCGCATAGCGACGCGATTTAATCTCGGTACCGTTTATAATTTACAGTCATGCTTAATCGCTCTACATTTAACCGACTATCATCATGATGGTCGGTTTTTTATGGACTATTTTTGTTAAATCTTTAGGGCTTTAAAACATACGACCCTACTGAGCGCTCGACAATAATGCTATAGTTCACTTAACGACACTGTACATTCGCAGCGCTTTTTGCTCATTTATTTATGCCTCATTCTAAAGACTATCCTCTAACAAAAAACGCCAAACCCGCCATTCGTGCCTATTTGGGCGGCTCATTTGATCCTGTGCATAATGGTCATCTGCAAATGGCGCTGTATGTTTATCAAAGTTTATTACCAATAGCAAAGCAACAACAGCGTGAGCTACAGGTGTCATTATTGCCCAATGCGCGCTCGCCGTTTAAAGCAGACAGCACCGACCCTAAGCACCGTCTGGCCATGCTAAAGCTGGCTATAAAAAATACCCCGCTACAAATCAATGAGCTTGAGCTGTGGCAAACGCCGCCGGTCTATACCATTGATAGTGTAAAAACCTTACGCGCGCGCTACCCGCACGATGACCTGATATTTATCATGGGCATGGACAGCGCGCAGAGTTTGGATAAATGGAAAGACGGTTTGACGCTGACCGATCATGTCAATTTATGGGTATTTAATCGGCTTAGCATTGCTGAAAATGACCCTATTATTAATAATAATGATGAAAATACTATTGCACAAGAAAAGCTTATTAATCAAGACTTAGTAACGTCAAACCTTACTGCACTGCAATCTCAGCTTCCCATAGCATTGCAACACTTCATCACTGACTCGGCTACTGACCTTGTCGCGCCAGCTTTGCAGCATTTAACAGCCAGCAGTAACTTGAAAAACACCGCTCAAGGACGCATTTATATAGACCCGCGCCCTGTGGCAGCGATATCAAGCACCCAAGTACGTCAACAGCTGCGCAAGCAAGGTTCGCAAAACGCAACTTTACAGCCAATAAATGCTATCATTAACCCGACTGTACCCAATTCGTTCGCTAAATGGCTAAATCCTGCCGTTTATCAATATATTATCGACCATCAGCTATATTCTGCTGCTCAATTCCGTTAAAATCGCCTTATACGTTTAACTTTACCTATTTTATCCATGTTGCCGCAAAAACACCTGCCTATTTACCTATTTTTCAAGGGCTCGTGAGCAAGCAATGTGATGATTTACTATTTTATTTTTAATATTTATGATTGAAGAGAAGACCATTTATGACCAATACCATGACTGAAGAACGCTTAAAAGAATGCTTAGCGGTAGTCGAAAACACGCTTGACGATATGAAAGCAAAAAATATCACTGTTTTAAACGTAGAAAATCTAACGGACGTGATGGAGCGCGTCGTCATCGCTGACGGTACTTCAAAACGCCACGTCCGTGCGATGGCAGACAGCGTCGGCGCTGAAGTTAAACAAGCGGGCTTTATGCCACTTGGCCGTGAAGGCGGTACCGATTCTGACTGGACGCTGATTGATTTGGGCTCTGTTGTCGTGCATATGATGACGCCAGCTGCGCGTGAGTTCTATGACTTAGAAGGCCTATGGTCGTCACCTGATCAATTGGCTGAGCTGGTCGCTGTACCGCGTGAGAAGAAAACCGCAGGTCGCCGTAATAAAAATAAATAATCTTGTTTGTTAACAGCACTGTTTAACAAAAGACCAGATTCAACTCTGGTCTTTTTTTGTTTAAAATTTGGTACAGATAAAGGTTAAATCGCTAAAGCCATATAATCACATGCCCGATTAGGCTAAGATAATAGCCATCTTTAACATCTCTAATGAGTTAACCACTCGCCTAATAAATCCCTATCGATTAGGATATTCCATGAGCATAGAGCAAATAGCATCTTCTAGCCAAAAAAATAGTGCTGATTTCAATCAACCTTTACCGCTACATATCGCCAATTTAACCTGCGTGCGTGCTGGCAAAGCCATGCCATTTGCCCGTGAGCAGATGAGCGCCATTGATAAAGCACCCATCAAAGAAGCGGTTGCGGTCAACTTCATGGGTCTGACCATTGATGAACAAGCCGACCGACGCCATCATGGCGGTCCGCTAAAGGCCGTGCATCAACTGCCAGTTGCAACCTATGAGAAAATTAACGCTGAGTTTGGCTTAAAGGTACGCCTTGGCACACTAGGTGAAAACTTAACGACTGAAGCGGTCAATGACCTGCCTGCAATGAATGAGTCGACGGTGTGTATCGGTGATGTTTTTCAATACGGTGGGCAATATGGCAATACTGATAATAACAACAGCGTCCAACTTCGCATCGTGCAACCTCGCCGCCCCTGCTACAAAATCAATGACCAAATTGGACAGTTTAAACTGAACAAAGTGCCAAATATCGCCTCTTGGGTGACCAAACAAGGTATCGCTGGCTGGTATTTTCAGGTTGTACGTGATGGTATGATTCACGCTGATTTGCCGGTTTATCTCATCGAACGCCCCTATCCTTTTGCGACGCTTGAAAAGCTATGGCAATTATCAAACTCAAAAGAGAAATTTGCTGCAAAGGTGATTGAGCCGTGGCTGGCGATTGAATGTTTAGAAGAAAGCTGGAAAAAGGTTTTAGCAAAGAAAATTAGGAAGGGTTAGCATTTCATGGCAAAAAATATCTTTTTAGCATTAGCATGTATCTTAACGCTGCCTTTAATTGGCTGCGTGACCACTCATAACGCCCAAATAGCGACCAGCGAGCCTTTCGTCATCGATAGCGAAACCTATCAAGCTACGGGCAAAAGCGAGCGTATTAAAACCATTATTTTGCATTATACGGTGAGTAATAATGCCCGCGCTATTAAGCTTTTGACTACTGGTGACGTCAGCGCTCACTATCTGATTTTGGATAATAACGATAATAAAATTTATAACTTAGTGCCCGAGGGCGAACGCGCGTGGCATGCTGGCACGGGCGGTTTTGCTGGTAGAACGATACTCAACGATACCTCTATCGGCATCGAGATTGTCAACCCAGGCATCAAACCTGAATATCGAGACGCCTTAAAAAACGGTGCGCTCGACTATCATCCTTATGAGCACTATATTGAATTTAATGAGTTGCAGATCAAAAAAACAGCACAGCTGGTACAAGAGTTGGCAAAGCGCTATCATATCTCACCCAAGAATATCATCGGTCATGCGGATATGGCACCTTCGCGTAAAATCGACCCCGGTGCCAAGTTCCCTTGGCAGCGACTGTATTTCGATTACGGCATTGGCGCTTGGTATGATGAATTTGACAAGCAATTCTTTATGAATCAAGACGCGTTTGCAGCGGCAACGATACCTGAGATTAAGCAAGCGTTTCGCGATTACGGTTATCAAATCAATGACACAGACGCGTGGGATAAAGCCAGTCGTGATGTCATTTATGCTTTTCAATTACACTTCCGCCCGCAGCAGCCAACGGGCGAGCTGGATTTAGAAACTTATGCGATACTACGTGCACTCAATAAGAAGTATGCTGGTCGTGATGACTTTTATTAATGGATAAAAAATATTAGGAGACATAAGCCATGAGTAACTCACAATACAACGAGCAAAATGAGCAAGACGAGCTACAGAAATATCTAGAAGAAAAAGACAAACAGGAGCAAGAAAAAGAGCAGGAAGCCGAGCCGCTCTCTGCGTATGAGGCTTGTGTACTAAAAGAAAGCGCTAGAATTCATGAGCTGATTGCTGAGGCTCAGAAAGAAGTTAAAAAATGATTTGAGTATTAGCGACACAGAGTTCGGAATACTATCGCAATATAAAATACCTGAAACCTGAAAAAAGCCTATGGCTCAAATACTATGATAAAACCTAACTTTGAAATCATGGCATCATACAATGCGCTAATGAATAAAAAAATATATGACAGTATTTCGACCACTTCTGATAATGTTTTATGGGAGAACAAAAAGGCATTTTTTGGTTCTATACTGGGTACGCTAAATCATCTAATGGTTGGCGATTTGATTTGGCTCAATCGTTTCAACCAACATCCCAGTTATCCAACAGGATTTAAAGCTTTAGAGCCGTTAAAAGATTTCCCATTACCTACTAAGCTTACTCAGATTTTATATGATGATAAACACGGTTTTAGTAGAAATAGGCAAGCTCTAGATCAGATAATCATTCGATTTATTGAAGAGTCAGAAGAAAGCGATTATTTAATGAATTTGAGTTATCGAAATACTAATAACGATACCTTCAATAAGTCTTTTTCTATGTTGCTACAACATTTTTTTAATCATCAAACTCATCATCGCGGACAAGTAACTACTTTACTTGCTCAGATAGGGATTGATATAGGAGAAACAGACTTACTAATGTTGATTCCAAGTGTAGATGGTGAATGGTTGTAGGTTAGTGCCTAGGGATGAGACCCAACATCTTGTTTTCTCAAATTAGTTGACTGTTGCAAGAGGTAGCGTATCTATTAACTTATAGGTAAAGATATGAAAAATATTCTTATCATTATATTACCACTCGTACTTTTAACGGGTTGTGAACAAGTATATTGGTTGAAGATACTAACTCAAGCTACTTTTGAAGAGTTCGCAAACCAACGTAAAGCGGCTAAACAATGCCCAGACCCTAATTTCTGGTTTTCTGAGGGCTATTCTATAGGAATAGAACCTTATGATTATTCTATCGTTACGCAGTACTATACTTGTGAATACTACAATGCCAAAATTACTGAAGATTACGAAGAACATTGGGAAGCAGGCTATAAAAAAGGCGCGCTAGAAAAAATTTGTGTTTCTGACAATTTATATCAATTTGGTATTCAAGATACTCCAAATTATGTTGTAAATGAAACAGATCGGCTCATTGATATTTATAACATATTCGAGAAAATCGATAAATACTGTCCAGTGGAACAGAAAAAAGATCTAAAGATATCTTTCCACAAAGGGAAGATAGATAAGATGAAAAAAGATGTTGCCTATAATATAGAAGAAATCGAGCGTCTAAATAAATTGACGCCTGAACAGAGAGGCGATTATGTCTCTATCGACTCTATAAAAAAGTATATCGCTTCTAGTAAAGATGAAATTCAAGTTTTATGTCAAGAAATAGAAAGTCTTTCTAAGCCTTAGTTTTCTATCAAATACAAAAAAAGGTGAGCCGAAGCCCACCTTTTTTATTATCTAAAAATAACTATTACTTTCTAACGCAACCAAGCACGGGCGTTACGGAACATACGCATCCAGGCGCCGTCCTCATCCCACGCTTCTGGTTTCCAGCTGTGATTGTAGGCACGTAGCGTACGCTCAGGGTGCGGCATCATGATGGTGACGCGACCGTCGGTGCTACACAGACCCGTGACACCGCCGAGCGAGCCGTTTGGATTGAGCGGATAGGTCTCGGTTGGATGACCTTGGCTGTCGACGAAGCGCATGGCGAGCTGACCGTGTTTTGCCATACCGTCGATCTCGGTGTTGTCCAGCGTGGCATAGCCTTCACCGTGCGCCACCGCAATCGGCAAGATACTGTCTTGCATACCTTTGAACAGGATAGACTTGGTACGCTCGACTTTGACGTTGACCGTTCGCGCTTCAAAGCGAGCCGATTTATTGGCAATAAAGCGTGGGAAGTTCTCCGCGCCTGGGATGAGGTCTTTTAACTGCGCCATCATCTGACAGCCGTTACAGACACCTAGTGAGAAGGTATCAGGACGGGCAAAAAAGCGTACAAATTGCATGCGCAATTCGTCATGGAACAAGATAGAGTTTGCCCAGCCAGAGCCAGCGCCCAGTACATCACCGTAACTAAAGCCACCACAAGCGACCAGACCATCGAAGTCACGTAGATTGATGCGACCTTCTAGCAGGTCACTCATGTGGACGTCGACCGCTTCAAAGCCAGATTGGGTAAAGCCTGCGGCCATTTCTGTCTGACCGTTGACGCCTTGCTCACGCAGGATAGCGACTCTTGGCTTGCTTTCACGGCTAGCTAGATATGGCTCTTCCACTTTTTGATTGAGGTCAAAGTTTGGTGCAGCGATTAGACCTTGATGGCTAGCATCGCTAATCAAGTCATACTCTTGCTGGACGCACGCTGGATTGTCACGGCGTCGAGCGATTTGATAGCTAACATGACTCCACTCTTGTTGTAGCTCAGAACGGCTAAAGCGTAGCGTAGCATCGCCCATATGTAGCGGCGTTTGAATGATAAGGCTGTCTTCCTCACAGCTTTGACCGACGAGGCTGAGCATATCGCTGACGTTAAATTCTTCTGCCAATTGCATAAGAGCCGCGACATTTTCTGGTAAGACCTGAATGACCGCGCCCAGCTCTTCACTGAATAATTGACCGAGTAGGTTTTTATCGTCCAATGACAGCTTGATACCTTGACGACTGGTGAATTGCATCTCTGCAATCGTCGCCAGCAAACCACCATCGCCGATATCGTGATAAGCGCTAATGACGCCTTGCGCGTTACCCGCTTGGATAAAATTAAAGAAGTCGATTAAATCGCTTGGCTTTTCAAGGTCAGGACATTCATTGCCCAATTGGCTTGCCGTTTGCGCAAGGATTGAACCGCCAAGACGCAGTTTTCCTTTTGATAAATCAACACGGTAGAAGGCGCTGTCACCATTAATGAGTTCAGGTGTTAAGGTTTTTGCCACATCAATAACAGGCGCAAAAGCAGTAATCACGAGGCTCATTGGCGAAACCACTGATTTATCCGTGCTACCGTCTTTGTTGCTATCTGTCCAGTTGGCACGCATGGATAGCGAGTCTTTACCGACGGGAATGGCGATACCCAACGCAGGACATAACTCTTCACCAACGGTATATACAGCATCGAACAGTGCAGCGTCCTCATTGTCATCGCCGCAGGCTGCCATCCAATTCGCTGACATAGTGATGTCTGATAACTGGTTAATACGCGCGCCAGCAATATTGGTAATCGCTTCACCGACTGCTAAGCGCGCAGAAGCTTTTGGACTAATCAAGGCAACAGGCGTACGCTCACCAACGCTCATCGCCTCACCACTCATCGGCTGACCATCTAGCGCTAATAAACCAGACGCGGTAACGGCACAATCGGCAACCGGCACTTGATAGCGACCTACATATTGGTCACGGACTACCATACCAGTAATCGAGCGGTCACCGATGCTAATGAGGAATGACTTGCTCGCAACGGTTGGATGACGCAGCACATCTTTGATAGATTCAGCTAAATTAAAGTCATTAAGCTCAAGCGGTGGCAATTCTTTCTCTTGACGGCTAAAGCTACGCTGCATCTGCGGCGTACCACCGAGCAATACTTGCATCGGCATATCGACTGGCTGCGCGTCTAACAATTCATCATCAACGATAAGCTGACGTATTTCCGTCGCTTCACCCAAAATAGCATACGGGCAACGCTCACGGGCGCAAATCGCATCAAACTGCTCTTGGCTTTCAGGGCGAATCGCTAACACATAACGCTCTTGCGCCTCGTTTGACCAAATCGCCATCGGCGACATGCCTGCTTCTAGCGACGGAATTTTCCGCAGGTTTAAATGGGCGCCCATCTCGTGGTCGTTGACTAATTCTGGCATGGCGTTTGATAGACCACCTGCACCAACGTCATGTAATGAGACGATTGGGTTACCGTCCGCGCTGTTGTTACTAGCGTCGACATTGTTACCAGCTAAGGCCCAGCAGCGATCGATGACTTCTTGGCAGCGGCGTTCCATCTCGGCGTTATCGCGCTGCACAGAAGCGAAGTCCAAACCTTCATCCAGCTCGCCGCTATCGACAGACGATGCTGCGCCGCCGCCCAAGCCGATTTGCATCGCAGGGCCGCCAAGGACAATTAATAAGTCACCTTGTTGAATGGCATTTTTTTCTATTAGGTTACGTTTGATATTGCCGTAACCACCTGCCAGCATGATTGGCTTATGATAGCCGCGCATTTCGCTGCCGTCTTTTGCCGCTGAGGTATCTAATTGGAAGCTACGAAAATAACCGCAGAGGTTTGGACGCCCAAATTCGTTTGAGAAATTGGCTGAGCCGAGTGGTGCTTCGGTCATAATCTCAAGGCTGGTGGCCATACGATCAGGCGTACCATAATCCTGCGTGCTGACTTGACCTGATTGCTCCCATTTTTCGGCAAGCTCTGGAATATGCAAGTGTGATACATGAAAACCTGTCAGACCGGCTTTTGGCTTACCGCCACGACCGGTTGCGCCTTCATCGCGAATCTCACCGCCCGCGCCCGTTGCTGCACCCGCATAAGGGGCAATCGCCGTTGGGTGGTTATGAGTTTCGACCTTCATTAAGATATCGATTTCTTCTTGATGAAAGTCGTAAGGATGGGCAGAATTTGCATCCATGGCATCGGTTGGCACTGGATAATAACGCAGCCCATCTGCCCCAGCCATTACCGCGGCGTTGTCTTTATAAGCCGACAAGATACCTTGTGGATTGGCTTTATAAGTATTTTTAATCATTTGGAACAACGATTTTGGCTGTACTTCGCCATCGACCGTCCACTCAGCATTAAAGATTTTATGACGGCAATGCTCTGAGTTGGCCTGTGCAAACATCATCAGCTCAACGTCAGTTGGATTACGCTTAAGCTCGTTGACGTAGGCATTCATTAGATAGTCGATATCTTCACTCGATAAGGCGAAACCAAATTCTTTATTGGCGGCTTCTAGTGCTGATTGACCTTGGCCGATGACGTCAATGCGATTAAGCGACGCTGGCTGTTCATCATCAAACAGTTTATTTACGTCATTTAAATCATAAACTAGGCTTTGGGTCATACGGTCAAACAATAATTGCTCAGCGTTTACTGGCAGTTTTTCGCCTACTTCACCATCAACAGTTAGGGTATAAACAATAACGCGCTCGACGCGTTTAATTTCAATTTCACAGTTATTAAAGATATCGGTCGCTTTACTGGCCCATGGCGATATGGTGCCAAAACGCGGACCGACGATCACTTGTATTTGATTGCCCTCTGGAGCGGCAAGTTGAATATCGGCATGCACCCCAAACAAATCCAGCGCTTTTTTCTGCTCATCACCTACGAGGTCGCGCGATAGCACATAAACCTGCTGAGTATGAATCTGGCTGACATTTAGCTCGGTTTTTTGCTGAAACTGACTGATGAGTTGCTGCGTCTGAAAATCGGTAAGAAACGGTTGTCCGGCGATGGTCATCATAAAGGCATAATCCGTAAGATCAAGGCATCTCTGCCATGCAAAGTAAATGGTCTGTGTATTATAACAAGAAGCCCTGTAATAAGCAGGTCAAAACCAAGATAAAAAGCTTTTCAAAACAGAAATATTGCTCAGCTGGCGTCACAATTTTTACCTAATTCTTGTAAACCTTACAAACACTCACATCGCATTACTGGCGACCTATATAAATAAGAGAGTAATAATCGCTATTCTAGTTGGCAGTTGCGATGAGTTAAGCGCCTCATAACGAGCTTTAAAACTATAACTATAATCTGCTCATAAAAATTACTATAAACGGCGCTGGCTTGTCTAAACTGGATGATTAATAAGCAACCATAAGTTAAAAAAACTACTTACTATAATGATAAAAGGAAAAACCCAATGAGTAACCAAGAGCATATCGCCAAAATTCAAGAAATCATCAAAGACGTAAAATTTGCCATGATGAGCACCACCAATAAAAAAGGTGACATTCATGCTTGGCCGATGACCACCAATAAAGCCGATGTCGCTGCCAAAGAGATTTGGTTTATCGGTGATAAAACCTCAGACGTCGTCAAAGACATCCAAAACGATGCAAGAATTGGATTAACGTACGCTACCCAAGACGAGAAAAACTACGTTTCTATCAGTGCTAATGCTGAATTATCGAACGATAAAGATAAGTTAGATGAGCTATGGTCACCTGTTTATAACGCCTTTTTTGCCGAAGGTAAAGAAGATGAAAACGTCCAGTTGATTAAAGTGGTACCACATGGCGCTGAATGCTGGATTAGCGGTAGCTCAGTGGTCAATATGTTTAAAATGGCAACCGCAGCGGTACAAGAAGGTAAAACTGCTGAAGATTTAGGTGAGACTTTCTCCGTCTCTCTATAACCTCGCTTTCTGTAAGTTTTGCTGTCTTAATAATAAAAAACAAAAAATAAGACATCTATTTGAACGCCAGTAAATTTTTATTTACTGGCGTTTTTTTATTTTATCAATATTTTGCCAATATGTTTATGACCTTGCTCGTTATTTTTGGCACATTAAAGCTTACAAAGCGTCACAGCGTATTACAGAGCAGCTATATCGTTTTATTAAGCAACTTTATTATATTAATAACTGATTCCAGACATAACG
>NZ_DAINDI010000012.1:2970-3683 GCF_036731945.1 Psychrobacter sp. | reverse complement strand
ACACCATCCAAGCGATGGTAAAAGACATTAAATATACTATGATGACCACACGCAATGGCGAAGACCATCTACATTCTTGCCCGATGAATACCACTGAAACCAGCATTGGCGCCAAAGAGATCTGGTTTATTGGACACACGCCGTCTGAAACTGTCGATAACATTAAGCAAAATACAGAAGTAAATTTGGCTTATACCTCGAAAGGTGATGATAAGTATTTGTCTATTTCTGGTACTGCTGAATTGGTTGAGGATACAGAGAAACTTGATGAGCTATGGTCGGTTATGTATAACGCCTATTTTGAGCGAGGCAAAGAAGATCCAAGGGTACAGCTGATTAAAGTGGTGCCGCATGGGGCGGAATACTGGGCAAATGGTAATGCCATTACCAGCGCGGTCAAAATGACGGCGGCGGCAGCCACCGATACAGCGATTGAAAAAAGCTTAGGAGAAAATTTCTCTATTGAGTTGTAATTATTTGATCATTAAATACAGTTAAAACTATGATAAATAAAAAACGCCAGTCACTTATCATGACTGGCGTTTTTTATTTATGAGCAGTTTAAACTTAAGCATGTAAACTTAATGACTGATAGCATTTATTCTACATACTAACCGCTTTGTTTTAAATATGGCCAAGCCGCTCTGAGGTAAATCATCATCGACCATAAGGTTAAAATCACCGCCGCCACCATCAAGACATATCCTATCATT
>NZ_DAINDI010000012.1:0-2960 GCF_036731945.1 Psychrobacter sp. | reverse complement strand
TCAAGCGATTGCCAATTTAACAATAACACAGTGATGGCGATCATCTGAAAAGTGGTTTTGAGTTTGCCGACATACGAGACAGCAACACTGGTGCGATTGCCAAGCTCCGCCATCCACTCACGTAGCGCCGAGACGGCAATTTCACGCGAGATAATTACAATCGCCGCAATCGCCATAATGATATTGGGATGCCATTGCACCAAGATAATCAGTGCGGCTGCGACCATGAGCTTATCAGCGACTGGGTCTAAAAAGCGCCCAAAAGCAGAGACCACGTTAAGCTTACGGGCAAAATAACCATCCAACCAATCGGTCACTGCGGCGATAATAAACACACCGGTCAGCAACAAATGACGCAGCAAACTGTCGCTAAATTCGCTCATGCCTACCCGCGCGATGACATTGTCCGAAATCGCTGGCATGCCAATTCCCATGGCGGGTGGCCAATAAGCAATCGCCACAAACAGCGGAATCATTAAAATACGCGCAATCGTAAGATTGTTGGGTAGGTTAAAGATACTTCTGTCGTTTGGCGTTGGTAGCGGTTTTTGTTCTGGTGTGTGCAGCGGTGTACTCTCGGTCATGACAAACCCAGTTTATAGTGAGCGATAAGAATGTGGCTAGCTTAGCATTTTTCAGCCATGTCGTCATGCTTCTGTGCCGGTTGGTTTTGGCTTTACTCAATTGCAACTGTTTTTGAGCAAAAGGGGCTTAGCAAAACGATTATGATGATGATCTTTAGCCAATAATTGGCGAATAATTAGCCAAAACGTAATGACATGTAAGCAAGCTAGGTAAATCGGCCAATTTCAGTTATGATGACTGTGTAATAAATACAGTTGTACACTGGAAATTGTAAGCAGATGTGAGAATTTCTTGACATCATAGATTTTGTCATCATCTTTATATTAACAATAATAAATCTTGATGAATTTATTTGTGACTCTTTAATCAATAGTAGCTCGGTCGCATGATAAGTTTTCCTCAGCCCACGACACCTCCTTCGTGGGCTCTTTTTTTGCCTGTAAAGCATTGATTTATATAGGTTTGATATTTTAATATATTGAATTGACCACCAATTTGACCACCATTTGCTCAAAATTCTAATTTGTTAACTCCATTGTTTTTATAGCAATAAATTTATGAGCACCTCAACAACTAAGGGCGAAGTTTATTGTACATTTCAGATGTACTATTAATTATATAGGACTTTAATCAGACACACTCTGATAGGTTAAGAGTGCTAGTAATAGTTGCCCGAAAGTAACTAATCGGTTAAAGTTGAGTAATTATAAATTTAGTGGCTGGCGTGTAATGGATATAAAGAAAATAATAATTATAGTGGTCATGGTATTTCTAGGCATAATTGGGTTCAACTACTACAGTAGCGCTCAGTCTGAGAAAAATAGGGCTGCCCGTATAGCTGAAACTGAGGTTTTACGCGATCAACTCGCTAAGGTTGAAAGTGACAAGGCAAAACAAGCGGAGATTGAGCAGCAGCGGCTAGAGTTTGAAGCAATGCCTGAGAAAGCGCAGCAGATTATCATCGCTAAGGCATCTGTGCCTCAGCCGGAGATAGAATACCAAAGCTTTAACTTTGAAAAGGAAGATAGGGCCAAGCTTGATGAAATTATGGGGCGCTGGGGTGATGCCAGTTCTATTGCAAGTAGAACGTCCAGGATTGCCCTTCCAGCCGTTGTTAAAGATATGCAATCTATTAAACGTGAGTTAGACAAGCTCAGCGTTACGCCGTGCCTTACAAAAGCTCAAGCAAACCTAATGGCGGCTATGGAGACAGAAATAACCATGTACCTAAAATTTATGGCGGATTCTAAGGCGGACATTTCAGGTGATATGCTGGAAGTTTATAAGGCTCAAGAGCAATACTACTTGATAATTAAAAAGTGTACTGATTAGTTTGAATCACTTTTATTAATTTGATTAACTTCTGGTGGATGACATGGCACAACAAGTTTATTGCAATAACTGCGGATCAACAAGCAACCCCAAAGTAGCTGGCAGTATAATTATTACGCTAATACTGGTGTGGTTCGCTGTAGTACCAGCTATTATTTATGAAATATGGCGTGGGAAAAACAAGAGGTGTAGGCAGTGTGGTAGCCCCGCTATCATGCCTTTGCATGCCCCTGCCGCGCAACAGGCTATGCAGCGTCAACAAACGCCCATACAGCAAGCACCATTACAGCCGCAACCTACTCCAGCACCAGTTGTGCCTTCTGAGCCAAAGCCCAAATTACCGCCGGCGGAAACATATGCAATTGATAAAGATATCACGGGTGGCTTAATTGAGTTCTTTGGGTTAGACAGATGGTATCAGGCTACTTTTAACGATGAGCAAAAGCACAGACTAGAAGAGCGTTTTGGTACAGTGTCTGGTAACAAACTAACATCAGGCTCAGTGCGCTTTAAGTTTGCCAACGTGGATGCTTTACAGTTTCTCTATGAGCTTGAAGAAAAGCTTAAGCCACAATCTTATAACGATATTTATAAACTGGTAGATGAGCAGTTTAGAATAGAGGCGGGCAAATTCTGTAAGATTGATAATGATAGATGGGATAATGAGAAGTATTATAAATCTTGGTTTGCTTTAATGAAATATAGAATTGATGCACTTAGTAAGCTCAAGAAGGATAATTACTTCAAGCAAGGTCAGTTTGATGCTATTGATGATAACTGTGCTACTAAACCTTGTTTAGATATTAGCGGCAAGGGTTTTAATATATTGAATGGTGAGTTAGACCGCGCCTTTGATCAGCACTTCTTTGAACCTATAGAGGGATGTCGTTGTTCAGTGCGAGGCTATAGAGACTAAAACAAAACCCACGATTGAATCGGTTAGACTGATAATCAGATAAAGGGTGGCCTACTATATAGGACACTCTTTGAGACCATCCCACATTCTGTGTAACTGCCGTTTAGATTAAATGCCTGCTTATACG
>NZ_DAINDI010000011.1:9591-60478 GCF_036731945.1 Psychrobacter sp. | reverse complement strand
ACAACCACAGGCGCTTGAGCTCAGCCATCTACGCGCGGCGGCAAATTTAAGTGACCATCAACGCTTTATTCAAATGTTAGAAAGCGAAGGTCGTCTTGATCGCGCCATTGAATATCTGCCATCGGATGAAGAGATTGCCAAGCGTCAAAAAGCGGGCACAGGTCTCACCAATCCAGAGCTGGCAGTGGTCATGGCTTACGGCAAAATGTGGGTGTACGATAATTTGTTGGCGTCAGATTTGCCTGATGCGCCGTACTTCGTTAATGAGCTGCGCCAATACTTTCCCGATGAGCTAGCAGCAAACTTCTTTGATGAGATGAAAGAACATCGCCTGCGCCGTGAAATCATCAGTACTTATTTGACCAATAGTATCGTCAACCGTTTGGGTATCGAAGCCTTATTCCGTTTATTTGAGGAAACGGGGCAAACGCTTGCTACGATCGCGCGCGGCTATGCAATTGCTCGTGATGTCTTCCATGTATCCAAAGCTTGGGAAAAACTTGAGTCACTAGACAACCAAGTCGATGCCACCTTGCTACTCGAGCTTGAGCTGCGTTTGCGTGATGCGCTTGAAAATGGCGTAGTGTGGTTTATCAATGCCTTTGGGCAGGACTTGCAAGTTGCCGATATGATCGAGCGCTTTGAAGACAGTGTGGAAAAATTAACCAAAGCAGGCGGTTTTATCGAGCAGCAGTTCTCAGAGTACTTGCAAGAAGACATCACAAGCTTAACGGAAAACGAGCTGTCTGCGGATGACGCGGCGATGTTCGCGATGTTGCCGTACCATGTCGATGCCCTAGATGCCGCGCTGTTGGCTGAGCAGTACGAGCGCCCAGTCGATGAGATTGCCACTTTATACTTTGAGGCCTATCACGTTTTACAGCTAGATTGGATGATGGATAATATCGCCACCTTACCGCAGCAAGACCACTGGGATCGTCGCGCGCGTCATGCCCTTGTCAACGAAGTTTCGCGCAGTCTGCGTATGCTGATGGATACTTTATTAAAGCAGCCTAATGCCAAACAAGCCTTTAATGACTGGAAATCGCGTCATGAAAGTCAGCTTGAGTCCATCACCGCTGAGATGCAAAAAATTGATGGCAATGATGAAAGCGCTATGAGTTTATCCACCCTATCTGTGCTCATGAGCGAGCTGAGTGGTTTGGTAAGTAAATAATAAGCTAAAAAATAAGCCAGATAGCAAATTACAGAAAATCTAGACTATATGTTTATAGAAAAAAATCACCGTTATGAGTTAACGGTGATTTTTTGTTTTTCAATAATAAAAAGAAAATTAAAAGCACTAATCTAAGCGTATAAAGGTATTTAAACGGCGCATTTTGCCATCTTTTTCAACCCAGACTTTCTCGCCATCATCACGATAGCTAGCAAATTGAGGTGTTAGTATTGCATCACCTTTATCATTCATAATCCCAAACTTGCCAGCTTGTTTATAAGTATAAAGCTGATGGTATAGCAGCTTTCTGATGGGGGCGTCTGATGCGAGGATTAACTTACCATTGGCATCGATAATTTGGGCGCTAACAATCTCGTCTTGGATATCTTCGCTCATGCCTGTAGCGGTGCTACCATCAATTAACGTACTACGCAAAAAAAGCGGTGGCTTAGCAGAAGTATTAAACGCTTCGATATGTTGATGGGCGGCAAAAGGAATAATAACGTCATTGTTTTGGTCAATGAGCGCTGTCTTATCGTTTAAGCTTACTTGCAGGTATAAAGGCTGACCCGTACAAGCATTTAACGGATGAATCGCTTCATACTTTGGCATGATTATCCAGTAGCCTTTATCATCAAGCAGTCCTGTACACCCTTGATTATTAGTTATTTTAAAATAATCTTGGTCATGATCAGAATCGTAGTGCGCATGCTCGATACGTGCCGTAGTTAGTGGAAAAATCCAGTCGCCATGACGATTAATAATACCTTGTCTGGTTGTCGCATCTGATGATTTTATGCTGACAATAAAGCTGGTTGCGATATCCGGTTCGGTTTGAATATCATCATAGTCAAAAGGGACAATAATCTTGCCAGCAGCATTGATAACGCCGTATTTACCATCCTGCTTAGCAAGCACATAGCTGTCCATCACGATATAAGCATCGGACAGATTATCCATGACGATCTGACCACTTAGGTTTTGCAGTTGCTGCGACCCGTCAGCTTGTTCGATCAACTTGCCAGCAAACGGCGTATTATTTTCAATACGCTCAAAGTAGCTACTGGGTAAAGTTCCGGCGCAATTAATCGTCGCCTGCGCAGACGTCATGCTTAAAGTAAAAGCAGTAATGGTAAATATAAAAGCAATAAGAAAACGCGCATTAATATAAATAATTTTAAATAGAGTATGCATAAATGTGCCACCTTAAAATTACTTTAGCCATTAACTGGCAATATGATAACAGCCTTGTCCAGTGATTTTACTAAAGCCGCCTGAGAGCTTAGTGACTTGAATTTGGGTCAAAATACGCTCTTTTAGCGCCTGCACGTGTGAGATGACGCCAATCAATTTGCCTTCTTGCTGTAAGCTTGTCAAGGTATCGAGGGCGATATCCAGTGATTCCTCATCAAGGGTGCCAAAACCTTCGTCCAAAAATAACGAGTCGACGCGAATATTATGACTGGCCATCTGCGACAGCCCAAGCGCTAATGCTAGGCTAATAATAAAGCCTTCACCGCCAGAGAGATTTTTAGTGCTGCGTCTCTCGCCACCTTGATAGTTGTCAATGACATTGAGCTCGAGCGGATTATTGTCGTCACGCGCCAGCAAATAGCGATCGCTCATTTTATGCAGTTGGGCATTGGCATGGTTCACCATGATATCAAAGGTCAAACCTTGGGCAAAGGTACGATACTTTTTGCCACTGCTTGAGCCTATCAGTTCATTGAGCTGTCGCCAAACTTGCAAGGTGTCTTTTTGCTGAGCAATGGCTTGGCGCTGCGCCTGCTGGTTGCCTTTTTTCTCTTCATTGTCTTTGAGCTGTTGGCTCATGGCGCCGATTGCCTCAATCAAGCGCTGCAACTCATTGTGCGACAGTTGCTGCTGTTCGACCAGTGTTTCTCTATCTTCATTGGTTAAAGGGTTGGCTTTTTTCTCCGCCAGTGCTTGCAGGGTTTGAGTCAATAAGGATTGCGCTTGCTTGAGCGTATCGTTTATTTGCTGCTGCTGCTCGGTTAAGTGATGACGCTCGGCAGCTGGCAGGCGCGCGCGCATGAATGCTGCTTCATCGCTAAAGTCGGAGCTGGCAAGCGCGGTTTTAAAAATATCTTCTTGCGTCGTCAGAGCCGTGCTAGCGGTCGTTAATTGCTCGGCAAGCAGCTGCTGCTGTCGTTGTAATTGTTTGAGGGTAAGCTCAGCACTATCTAACTGCCGCTGCGCTGCTGCTTTTTCGCTATGCGCCTGTTCAAGGACAGTGCGTAACCTTGCTTCTTCTGCATCAGGATTGATATTAATATTGCTATTATCATTATCAGTGTTTGGCACATTACCTGCAAAAATATTGTCTGCAAAAATATCGCGCCGCTCAGCCGTTAATTGCGCCAGTGTCTTAGTTTTTGTATTAATTGCTTGCAGCAAATCATCAAGCTCAGTCTCTTCTTTATCTAACTGAGCTTGTTTAGTTTCGATTTGCACAGTGATGCCGCTAATCGCAGTGATTAGGTTTTGTTGGGCATTTTTATAAGCAGTAAACTGCTGCTTTAATTGCACCAAACTACTACGCTGCTGACGCAGCGTATTAAGATGAACCTCATAGTCAGCTTTACTTAGCACAACTTGCTGGTCAATACTCGCCAGCAGCGGCTGTAAAGCAGCAGGTTCGGTGACGGCATCTAGCTCATACTTGCCCGCAAGATATTTATTTAGTATCGCCAATATAGCGTCTTTAAGCTGTGTTAATTCGGCAAAATTCGTCGAGATTTTTTTCTCGATAGCATCCAAAGCCAGCGCGCTTACTTGATTGTTGCTTTTAATCTTATGAATATCAGTGGCAAGCTGATACTGCTGCTTTTCAAACGTCTCAATGGTTTTGTTTGTTTTAGCAAGCTCATCGCTTAACGCTTCATGTTTTGTAAGCGTGTCTTTTAAAGACTGCTTGCGCTCGCTAAGTTGGTCTTTAATCGTATCTAGCAATAACAAACTATCTTTTATTAAGCGCTCTTTTATCAATGTACAATCGGTCGAATCATCAGCTCGCTTAGTCAAAAAATCCATATCTATACCAATTTGGCCAAGCTGAGTCATGCTTGCGATCACAGCGTTAGAATAGGTATTAGCCAAAAGCGGCTGTATTAAGTCATCGCTGTCCGCGCCCAGCTTTTTGATCTGCTCATAGAGTGGGATTTTTTGGTCGTGCAACTGCTTAATCTGATTTTGTGTGGTGGCATATTCAATACGCTGCTTAGAGATGGTTTGTTCTAGCGTATTGATCGTCGTATCCAGCTCGCTTATTTGCTGCTGCGTTTGAGCAATTTCAGATTGCTCTTTGTTCAATACAGGATGATGGGCGCCGTAAGGATGTTCACGCGCACCGCAAAGCGGGCAAGGGTCACCTTCTTTTAATTGGTTAATATAACGCTCTAAACTGGCAACCTGTTGCCATGAATCGAGAAGTTTTTGCTTATCTTGACGTCGGTCTTTGGCGTCTGCCATAAGCGCTTCGTTGTCAGTAATGCTCGCCGCCAGTTTGGTCAAGGCATCATTAATGGTCGGCAGGGCAGTGTTTATCTTATTGATTTGGCTAGCAAGCGCTTCAATGTGCTGTGCCTTAAAGCTCACTTGCTCTATCTGACTGTACGTGTGCTCAATCTGATCTTGCTCATCACGTATAGCAGCCAATGACTGCGTTTGGGTTAACGCTGCCTGCTGTTTTTGCAAAGTGGCTAGCGCTTCACGCGCCTTAGCAATCAAAGCGTTGGTCGCATCTTGCTGCTGCTGACATTGATCAAGATTGGTTTGATATTGGATTGATTGCTGCTGATGAGCAATTTTTTCGTTTGCCAAAGCGGCATTGTCTTGCAGCAGCGCTTTTAGGCGGCTGCCTTGACTATCAAAATTTGCCGCATCGGTATCTATATCGTGCAAAGCGGCGGCGTCAATCAAGTATTTTTCTATCGTTGCTAACTGAGCCTTGTCCTGATTGAATTGGACGGTATGATTTTCTATCTCTTGACGTAAGCCTTGCGTATTAGTCGCTAGGCGTTGTTTTCTTTGCTGCTGATCGTCTAACGCCTGCATTTGCTGAGCGATTGCGCCATCTAGCTTACGAGCGTGAGCAATTTTTGGTAAGGTGATTTGCAGCTTGTCATAGGCGCTCTGCGTATCAGCGTCAGCTGCTTTTAGCGTATTCACCGCGTGCGCAAGGCGCTCTTCTTGCTGCGGCAGCTGATGGTTTAGCGCCTGCTGATCATTTTGCAAACGCTTGACAGTGTCCCGATTATGGGCAAGTTGACTGTATTGGCTGTCAATCTCCAAGGCTTTATTAGCGGCGTTAAGTCGCTTAGCGTCAGGAGCGAAATCTGCCTGCGCTTGCTTGGCGACCGTAACCTCGTTTTGATAATTATCGACGTTTTTTTCTAATTCTGCCACCGTATCGAGCCAATTGATTTGCGTTTGCAGACGTTGATACTGTTGTTGCTGCTTGGTTTGCGCGGTTTGATGTGAGGTCAGTTTTTCGTTAATCAGCGCTTCCTCATTGGCGTCTAACAAAGTTAAACCCTCTAAACCAAACTGCAATTTATTTAAAATCTCTTCTTCCGCGCGTTTTTTTTCAAAGACATGGGTCGATATCGTCGCGTAGATATCTGTACCCGTGATTTTTTCTAAGATATCGGCGCGCTCATCGGCCTTAGCCTTTAAAAACGCGGAAAAACTCCCTTGCGCCAGCAAGATTGAACGCGTGAACTGCTGAAAATCCATTCGTGTCAGCTCAACGATTTTTTCTTTGGTGCGTGAGAGTTTGCTTTCTAGTATTTCATCGCCTTTAAGCTTGTCATCTTTGCTATCGGCATTACTGTCATCGTCAGTTTTAGGCGTTACCAAAGCGATTTCGTGGGTGGCATCTTGCAAGTTACCATCCGCCTTGCCATAAGCGCGGCGCTGTCCCCAGCGGCAGCGATATTGAGTGCCATTTAAATCAATGACCACTTCCGCGAAACACTCTGCCGTTTGCCGCGTCATGACCTCGTTGCTACTTTTACTGATGTTATTAATACGCGGCGTCTCACCATAGAGCGCCAGACAAATCGCATCCAAAATCGTGGTCTTGCCAGCGCCGGTCTGCCCAGTAATGGCAAAGATGCCTTCATTGATAAATGCGGAATCAGCAAAATCGATATGCCATTCGCCCTTTAAAGAGTTTAAGTTTTTGAGTCGCAGTTCGATTAGGCGCATGTGTCGGTCTTTGTCGTTTGAATGGATGGTTGTGATTGGAATTATGTTTTGATGCCGCGCTCATTGCTCATTTATTCAGCTTGAGCGTCATCATGGTAGATATTATGGAGTATCTGCTCATAGGCGCTGCGTAATGACGCTTTTTGCGTATCGGCAATGCCATTGATTTCTAAGCATTTATCAAACACATCAAGCTCATTTAAATCTTGTAAGGTTTCAGAGGATTGCTGCTGATTGAGGACTTTATTGTAGGTGCGCGTATTTTTGATTTTTAACACTTCGCAAGTTAAACCCTCAATCATGGCATTCACTTCTTCACGCAGCTCATTGACAATTTCATCACCGTCATAAATCACTTCTAGCCAAATAGACTCTAACGGCTGCAATGATTTTATCGTAGCAGCGATGGCGGTCAAATCGCCCGTTATCTGCGCCAGTTTTTGAAAGCAAGGAATCGGCAGCGAGATTACCTGCATTTGCCGTGACTCATCATGATGCAGTCGTTGAGATGTTAAATCAGACGTTGTAAAAGTGGAATCAAGCTGCACCGCCTTTGACTGAGTAAAGGGTTCTTCATTGACGTTAATTGCGGCGCTTTCTTCTTGCTCAACAAAAGCAAATAAATCATCCATCAATTCCGGCGTTTGAATGGCTGCTTTTTTCGCGACTTTTTCAACCTTACTTGTGGTATTGGCAGGCTGAAGAATAGTACTCTCATCAGACAAAGATTTTTCTACTTCGCCAAACTCTACCAACAACACTTGCTTTTGCTGCTTTGCTTCGCCAAAACCCATGGCGATAGGCGAGCCTGAATAGCGGATATGCTCACAGCCGCCGACGCGCTGCGGCACGTGTAAATGCCCCAGTGCCACATAATCAAAGCCATCATCAAACATATCAGCGGAGATATGACCGAGCGAGCCAACATAAAGATCGCGCACGCCATCATCTTCTGTAGTTTTACTACCTGCGGCGAATAAATGCCCCGTCGCAATAATAGGAATATGGCGCTGATGAGCGTCGCTTAAATGCTCCTGTCTTGCTTTGGCAATGCTAGCCACTTCATCATAATGCGCTCGAATACCCTTGATAACATTGGTATCTTTGCTATCTGCTGATTCGCCAGCATGGCTACCACGCACATCGCGGTCGCGCAGATAGGGCACAGCGGCGATAATACAATGCGGTGTGCCATCTACCGCGTCTAAAACCAACACCTCATCGTTTAAATCGTCACAAGCAGTACCGATGACATGGACATTTAGAAACTTTAAGACTTTACTTGGGGCATCTAAAAAAGTCGGGGAGTCGTGGTTGCCCGCGACGATGACGATATGCTCGCAGCACAATTTTGATACTTTGCCTAAAAACTCATAGTACAGCGCTTGGGCTCTGTTACTTGGCGTCATGGTGTCAAAGATATCGCCAGCTACGATAAGTACGTCCACTTTTTGTGCGCTAATGGTCTCTTGTAGCCAACTTAAAAAGGCTTCAAATTCCTCATAACGCATGCGCCCATAAAGTCTGCGTCCCAAATGCCAGTCGGAGGTATGAAGAATAGTAAGCGGTTTAATAGCAAATGCAGGCATAAGTGAACTTAATAATGGTTAGAAGACTGCGATTATTCTAGCAAGAATTGCTGCAGTTTGCTGTGCTTATAAATTATGGCAGCAGAAAATCACTCTTGGGGCTAAAGACGGAAATGCTTATTCAGCATTGATTAGTAAATCCGACTTTGGTCAGAAAAATGCTGGACAGACGAATAGCCAAACAGGTTGGGTGTATCGATATAGTGGTATAGAGGGCTTTGATTATCAGCCGCATTACGAGTACACCTTGCTTATCAAGAATACAACAATCGCCAATCCACCTGCGGATGCAGCGTCCATTCATAGTAAGCTGATAGAGGTAATTGAGAAGAAAAGGACTATAGAGTAAGGATTACAAAAACCTCTATTAGAGATTGCTTAGAGTATTAATGCATTATGGCTTGTTATGAAAATTTGTGAGTTTTCTAACGCTTGGCTTGCGCACCCTATCACAGTTAACCAACCTCAAAAACTAACTCTCTATTAACACTAATTGTTAATATTGAATTTCATTACGGCTTTGGCTTATCGTCCCAATCAAGTAAGAATTTTCTACGCAATTCAGGAGTTAGGACTTCAATAGAATGTATAGTTGCTACTCTATCCGTTAAGCATTTTTCATCGCCAGTAGTTTGAAGTGCAGGAATATTTTTCTTATCAATAAAACCGCCCCCTGCGAAAACTTCTGTATCAAATGGAACTGCTATTGCATTTAAGATTACAGTCTTTGAATCTAAGTCAACTTTGACATTACTAGCTTTCGTATCAAACACTGGGGTTATATAACCATCTTCGTCGCCAAATAAAAGACAGCCATTCTTCATTATAAATGTGCCTGATAATAATGCAGTTAATTGAACATTATTACTTTCATCATAATAAGAGAAGAGATCGAGTGAGTTTTTCGTTCTTATCACTGGGTTAGAAGTATTTCTTACTGTTTGATTAGTGCAACCAAACTGAAATAGAACTACGATAGGAATTAGGAAAAAATATCTATTTATCATGTGTAATAACCTCATGGCACTGATGGAATAGTAACAGATATTTCATGTGCGTTATGTATTGAGGAAAAGTATTTTAGTAATGAATCGACAATCTTGATAGTCGCTTGACCTTAATCGCACTTAGCCAATCACTAATTGCTCCACATCACCAGCGGTCGCCAAATTAGCGACCATTGATAGCGCATGTGCTTGCTGGCTAGTAGGGGCTTTTGCCGCCGCTGTCTTGCCACCGCGCAACCAATTATCATCGGTATCAGCAGCATTTTGGTTGTTTTGCTCATTGTCTACATGATACCAAGCCAAGTCATGATGTAGGGCGACCACATCTCCCATAATCAGCAGAGCAGGCGTGGGTAGCTGATTTTTTTCTTGCAATTCAACAATATTGGCAAGCGTACCAGTCAATACTTGCTGATTGGGCATACTGGCATTAGAGACAATGGCGATTGGGGTATCGCTACTACGTCCAGCATCAATTAAACCTGTCGTCAAACGTGCCAGTGAATGCAGCCCCATATAAAACACCACAGTTTCGTCGGTATTTAAAAAGCTTTTAAAGTTACTGTTTGGCGTGCCAGCCTTCAAAAACCCCGTGACAAAACGTACCGACTGCGAGTGATCGCGGTGTGTGAGCGGAATACCAGCATAACTGGCAGCGGCATTGGCAGCGGTAATACCGGGTACGACCTGATAAGGGACGCCATGCGCACGCAAGCTTTCAATCTCTTCACCGCCGCGTCCAAAGATGAAAGGATCGCCGCCTTTTAAACGCACCACACGGCGACCATCTTTTGCGCTATTGATTAATAGCTCATTGATGCCAAGCTGAGCGACGGCATGGTTGCTACGTTTTTTACCGACAAATACTTTGTCAGCATCGCGGCGGCATAAATCCAATACTTGCGGTGATACTAACGCATCATAATAGACGATATCGGCTTGCTGCATAAGACGTAGGGCTTTAAAGGTCAGCAGCTCTGGATCACCGGGGCCTGCACCGACGATATAAACTTCACCCATTGGATTTTTTACGGTGTGAGATTCTGTAGATGTATTACCTGCTGTACTTTTTTCATTGATAGCAGGTGCAGTGTTATCTAAATCCGCTTGCAGTCGCGCCGCTGCTGCATCTTCATTGCCAGCAAACATCAGCTGACTGACTTTACCTTCAAAAGTGCGCTCCCAGAACTGACGACGTCCTGTCAGCGTTGGGATTTTGGTTTTTACCTCATCCCGAAAGTCACCAGCCAGCTTGGCCAATTTGCCATAACCTTGCGGGATTAACGTCTCTAGACGTGCGCGCAGTAAACGTGCCAGCACCGGCGCTTTGCCATTGGATGAAATGCCAATCACAATTGGATTACGATCGACGATGGCTGGGAAAATAAAGTCGCATAAATGCGGCGTATCAACGACGTTGACGGGAATATTCAGCTCGCTGGCATCAGCATGAATTTGATGATTGAGCGCTTCATCATCCGTTGCGGCGATAATAACGCGTGCGCCAGTCATATAAGCTTTATTGTAGTTTTCATAAATCAGTTCGTGCTTGGCTTTGTCCTTAGTATGGCTGAGCAAAGCTTGTATTTCAGCACTGATAGTTGGTGCAAGAATCGTGATCGCAGCACCAGCGCGCCTGAGTAAGTCAGCTTTACGTAGCGCGACATCACCGCCACCAACGATCAGTACTTTGCGGTCTTCTAATTTAAAAAATAGCGGAAAGGTGTTCATAGCATCACCAATGATTCAGTCAATATAAAATATGTCATCATTATGCGGTATCACGCGCTACGTCTCATGCAGTGAATTGGCATTAACATATTCGTTTTTGTCATGTTGCTGATGGTTTTTTGCTAAGATGTGGAATAGCTGGGGAATAAAAACGTAGAAACGTGGCAGAAAAAAACCACAAGCTCACTTTTAAGCTTGTGGCTGATGTGGATTCTAAGTCTTATATTTACATGGATAGTGTTTAACGTACTGCCAAAGTCTACTCAAACTCACTTAGCATCTTAGTAATGCGGGCATCTTTTTGTTGCCAAATGTCCTCGAGCCAATCAAACATCATTTCTTTAGTGGCTTCATCACGGTCATAGCCGCCATCCATAATGGCCGCAAATAACTCGTCCGGTATGGTTAAGCGCGTCACATCGACGCCCAAGCGACGAATATTACCTTTCCATAAATCATCATAGTCAGGCGCACCGTCGGGATAGACGATAGTCACGTCTAAAATCGAATCCAATTCATTGCCTAACGCATTAAGCGCCAATGACAACCCGCCAGCGCGTGGTTTTAATAAATGCT
Source organism: Psychrobacter sp. (assembly GCF_036731945.1). GTDB lineage: Bacteria > Pseudomonadota > Gammaproteobacteria > Pseudomonadales > Moraxellaceae > Psychrobacter. The sequence goes on along the minus strand of NZ_DAINDI010000011.1, from coordinate 49,166 downwards.
CATAAGGTGAGCCTTGCTTATCATGTTTTTCTTTAGTAAAGCGCGTGCCTTCTAAATAGTTTAATAACGCGAAAGGTTTGTTTTTTAATTGGCGACAGGCGCGCTTTGCTTCTTCGATATCCTTACCTTTGAGGGCAGGATTTTTGGCAATCGCTTCTTTAGAGTGACGACGCATCATTGGGAAGTCTAAAAAGTAAAAGGCTTGACCGATAACGGGAATATAAATCAAATTAAACTTGGTGAAAAACCTTGTTAGAGGCAGGGTGTCTTGGCTGATATATTGCACGATACTGGTATCGACCCACGACTGATGGTTACTGACCAAGAGGTACTGCTTGTCCTCGCTTAGACCATCGGGCAGGTTGATGCGCCAGTCTTTATGAGGTAGGGCGTGGTCGATAACGGCATTATTAGTATTAATCCAATACTTAGTAATTGCAATTAAGGCATCATCAGTCAGTTTTGACCCAGTCAATACTTTCGCCGCGCCCATAGTCCAGACCGGTAGACCAACCAACGCACTATTGGCGGTGAGGACGCCAGTACCCGTCAAAAAAGAGGCAGCCTTGCCGACAGCTGGCAATTTATCATGCAGTTTTTCATAGAATGAATCGATTTTTTTTATTAAAGGCATATCAAATATCCGTATTGATGAGTGTGGCAAAGCCATGATCGAGCTTGATGATAAAAAGGCGCACAGGTAGCCGCAACGACGGGCAGCTTCGTCCATAGTTTAGCGTTAAAAGAGTGGCTTAACGTTTAATGTGAGGTTGCGCCAGCTTTGAAGCCATAGAATACCTTAATGTTAGCCGATAAAACGTTAAGAAAACGTTATTTATGCAACTAAAAGGCTAGATATATGCCAGTTATTAGCTGATTAAAAATGTCCAACATAGCCTAACATTCACAGTTAGGTGACTATGTTAATCTAACCTAGACGTTATCAGATAGAAAAAAGTTTTATTTACAACATAAAAACAAGGATGAACATGATGAAATTACAAGACAGGGTGGCCATTATATTTGGCGGCACATCAGGACTGGGCGAAGCGACTGCAAAAGCCTATGCCGATGAAGGGGCAAAGATCGTCGTCACGGGTCGCGATGAAGAAGACGGCAAGCGCATTGTCAAAGACATGACAGATAAGGGTCAAGAGGCTCTCTTTGTGCATGCTGATGTGACCAAAAAAGCAGAGATTGAAGCGGTAGTTGATAAAGCATTAGAAGCTTATGGTCAAATTGACATTTTATATAATGGCGCTGGCATCCACGACGCTTATGATAATGCCGTCGAGTTAGAAGAAGACTTATACGATAAATTGATGGCAATTAATGTCAAGGCGCCATATCTCGCCTCAAAAGCGGTGATTCCGCACTTTATCAAGCAAGGACGTGGAGTTATCATCAATGTTGGCTCACAAGCCACGCAAATGGCAGGCCCCGGCGGTTCCGCTTATGTGACCTCTAAGCATGCGGTGTTAGGATTTACCAAACAGTTGGCATTTGATTTTGGCAGTCAAGGGATAAAAGTAAATATTCTATCGCCAGGCTTTATCGAAACGCCTATGACCGATGGTATTGATGATGAGCGCTTAAATCGTATCCCAGCCCAGCGCGCTGGCAAGCCCGAAGAGATTGCAGCGCTCGCGGTATTTTTGGCGTCAGATGACTCAAACTATATGCATGGCTCGAACGTCTTTATGGATGGTGGTTGGGTTCTCGGTCGTAAATGACGTTCTAAAAAGCTATAATCTTAAGCTATCTAAGTGTAAAAAGCCCTCTTAAATGATAAGAGGGCTTTTTGATTTCACAGGTTAAGAATAAAACTTAAATTAAGAATAAAGCTTAAAGCTGCGTATGCAACCCACATTCACGGCTTTCTTCAACTTTGGTTGGATCAAAGTAATCAAACTCGTTAGGCAAGTTATGCTCTTCAAGATAGACGTCTAAATCCGCGTCTGTTTTTTCAAATAAAGGCGCGACTTTTAACACGCCATCTTTTGATAAGCTTAAAACATCAAGACCTTGGCGGAATTCCGTTTGATCTTTACGAATGGCGTTAAACCAGACATCAGGTTTTAGCTCATCTAGCGCACGGCGAAATGGCTCAAGCTTTACTTGATCAGTGAATTCATCATGTTGCGGATTATCAATGCCTGGGATACCATTCATGGTTGCGTCACGATAGGCGGCCGTTTGCTTAGGAATATAAGTGATGACGTTTAAGTTTAAATCACGGATGACTTTATTGGCAAACTGGTAAGTAGCATCGGTGTTATAGCCAGAATCTACCCACAATACCGTGATATCAGGGCGCTGCTTAGCAACCAAATGCAAAATCGCGGACTCATACGGGCGGAAATTGGTGGTGATAATTGGGTTTTTTGCTTGGCTAAGCGCCCATGCGACGATTTCTTCTGGTGATTTACCTTTTAGTTCTTGGTTGGCTTGATCGATATCTATATTTGGGTGTAATTGGCTCATGATGGATTCCTTAAGGGTAAAAAATATATAAATGATTGATAATAAGTAGGGTGGTGAATATGAATATTAAGCACCAGCAAACATCGGTAAGTCGGCGGCGTTACGACCGTCATAACTACTGGCAAGCGCATTAAATGCTTGGCTGATATTAGAAATAGAGTGCAAATCATGCGCACTTATCACAAAACTGTCGGCGCCTGCGCGTAGCAGATAGGCGATTTGATCGCGGCCAAACTTGCCAGCCATACGAACCTCGCCTTGATAGCCCATTTGGCGTAAGGTTTGGGCGTAACTGAAACCGCGTCCGTCCGTGAAAGCGGGGACGTGAATCACAATCAAATCTTGCTGTAATAAAAACTCTGGAATACGCGTCAGCACTTCGGTGTCGCTATCGGATGTCACCCAGACACCGGAACGGCTAATATGCTCGGCCAACAATTCACGGACTTGTTGTAATAGTCCGCCTGCAATATTGCCTTTAGCATCTAATAAATCAGCAAGCGGTAAAACGACCTCGAGTTTTTCTTGTTTTTGCAGCAGCTCTAACAAAGATATATCGGTCAGGGTAATACCGTCAGGCAGCTCATTGGTGCTAAGCGCAAGCCAAGTGTCAGTCTCACTGATATCGATGCCATCGCTATTGAACACATGGTGATTAGCCATAGACCTTCTCCTTAAAAGGGGCAATACCAATACGGTCAATTAACTCACCAAAGCCTTCGACGTCATTATCATTACTGACGCGCTGCTCAAGGTAGACGTCGATTATCTTTTGTATCGTCGTTGCTACGGCATCGGTCGGCACAGCTTTGCCTAATATCTTACCGAGTTTGGCGTCGTTGCTAGAGTTACCGCCAAGGCTGATTTGATACCAGTATTCACCTTTTTTATCGACCCCAAGGATACCAATATCGCCGGTATGGTGATGGGCGCAGGCATTCATACAGCCAGACATATTGAGGCGTATCTCGCCTAAGTCATAAAGGTAGTCGAGATCATTAAACTGTTTTTCGATTTGCTCAGCGATATTGTGGGTCGTTGCATTGGCAAGCGAACAAAAATCCCAGCCCGGGCAGACGATCATATCGGTTAGGGTATTGATATTTGGACGGGCCAAATGTAGTGCAGCCAACTGCTGCCATAACTCGTACAAACGGTTGGTTTGTACATCGGCAAAGACCAGATTTTGCTGATAAGTGCCGCGCAGCTCGCCAAAGCTATGTTCGTCAGCGAGGTCGGCGAGGGCGTCCATTTGCGACTCAGTAATATCACCTGACGGTACGTAGCGTCCGTCGACCAAGCCTGCTTTTAACGAAATGACCACCGCGCGGTAGCCTGCGATTTTATGCGCCACAGTATTTTGCTGGTACCAATTGGCAAAATCTTTATCAGCCTCTAGTTGCTGCTGCAAGTCCGACTGTACCTGTAGTGCATCAAAGCTGAGATAATTAGGCTCGGTAAAATAGCTGCTGGCCTTGTCAAAGTTGGCATCGGTCAAGGTCAACGGCCCATCTTTGATATTGGCTTCCCATTCGGCATCGACCAATTTGGCAAACGCCGGGCCGCCCATGCTATCGACCAATATCTTGATACGCGCTTTGAATTTATTGTCGCGGCGACCATGCAGATTATAGACACGCAAAATCGCATCTAAATAGCTGAGCAGATGCTGGCGCGGTAAAAATGTATTGATGGTTTTGCCAATCACTGGCGTACGTCCAAGTCCGCCCCCGACAATCACCTCAAAGCCAAGCTCGCCTGCGTCATTTTTCTTTAAATGGAGTCCGATATCATGTACCTGCGTTGCCGCGCGGTCTTTTGCCGTACCGATGACGGCAATTTTAAATTTACGCGGTAAAAAAGCAAATTCCGGATGAAAGGTTGACCATTGACGAATAATCTCACAATAAGGACGAGGATCGGCGATTTCTTCCTTATGAATACCCGCATAAGGGTCGGTGGTGGTATTACGAATACAGTTGCCCGAGGTTTGGATAGAATGCATTTGCACCGATGCCAATTCGGCCAAAATATCTGGCACTTCTTCAAGTTTTGGCCAGTTCAGCTGCATATTGGTACGGGTGGTAAAGTGGCCGTAACCTTTATCATATTTACGGGTAATCTCAGCCAATTTGCGTAATTGATAGGTTGCCAGCAAGCCATAAGGCACGGCGATACGTAGCATCGGTGCGTAGCGCTGGATATACAGCCCGTTTTGTAAACGCAGCGGTAAAAACTGCTCTTCTGGCAGCTCACCTGCCAAAAACCGCTCGGTTTGGTCGCGAAACTGGGCGACTCGTTCCTCTACCAAGGTTTGGTCAGCGTAATTATATTGATACATGACGTAATCTCAATTTTGTTTTTAACTTAAAAAGCCGCGACGAAAATGATTTGCGTGTGATCGCTTGTATTGCCAATCGCAAGGTAAACAATTCAGAGTCACATCATATAAGCTTAAATCTATAAACATAAATTCCTTTAAGACATATCCATATCCAAACACAGCATAAATTTTCATAACCAAAGTTAGGTAGCCTATGTTTATCAAATTTAAGCGCTCATTCTCCTGACCAACTATCTCTCAATTTCATTATTAAGGTTTTAAAAATGACATCTACCAATCCCAATCGCTCCTCATCAAAACTTGTTCCGCCGCACGGCAGCAGCGAGCTAAAACCATTACTATTAAAAGGTGAGGCGCGCAAGCAAGCATTAAAGCTTGCCAGCACGTTGCCGACGATTACCTTAAGCTCTCGTGAGCGTGGCGATTTGATTATGCTTGGGATTGGCGGCTTTACCCCGTTAAATGGCTTTATGAATCAGGCAGATTGGCAAGGCGTCGTGGATAATATGCGCCTGCAAAGTGGCGACAATGCTGGCTTGTTTTGGCCGATTCCTATTACCTTATCAGCGCCAAAAGCAACCGCCGACAGCCTAAACCAAGGTGATAAAGTGGCATTGGTCGCAAAAGATGGCGAGATTATGGGTATTTTGACGGTAGAAGAAACCTATACCATCGATAAAGCCCACGAGTGTCAGCAAGTCTTTACCACCACCGATAGCGAGCATCCGGGCGTACAGCAAGTACTTAACCAAGGTGACGTCAATATCGCCGGTCACGTTGAAGTACTAAGCGAAGGCGAGTTCCCAACCTTATACCCAGAGATTTATAAGACGCCTGCTGAGACGCGCGAAATTTTGGATGCCAAAGGCTGGAAAACCGTTGCCGCCTTCCAAACGCGTAATCCGATGCACCGCTCGCACGAATACCTTGCCAAGATTGCTATCGAAATTTGTGACGGCGTATTGATTCATTCATTGCTCGGCGCGCTAAAACCGGGCGACATCCCAGCAGAAGTGCGCCAAGAAGCCATCAAGACCTTGATTGATAATTACTTTAGAGCAGACACCGTTATCCAAGCTGGGTATCCGCTCGATATGCGTTATGCTGGACCACGCGAGGCGCTACTACATGCGGTATTCCGTCAAAACTACGGCTGTAGTCATCTGATTGTTGGTCGTGACCATGCGGGCGTTGGTGATTATTATGGCGCGTTTGATGCGCAAACCATCTTTGAATATGTTGGTAAAGACGACTTGATTACGCAGCCGCTAAAAATTGGTTGGACGTTTTGGTGTAATGCTTGTAACGCCATGGCTTCTGATAAAACTTGCCCGCATGAAGCATCTGAGCATGTCAAGGTTTCAGGCACCAAGCTACGTAAAGCATTGTCAGAAGACCTCGATGTACCAGAGAACTTTAGCCGTCCTGAAGTGCTAGAGATTTTACGTCATTACTATGCTGGTATCGCTAAGGAAGAACGTGCTGAGGTGAAGTTGGTCGGTGCCTCTGCAGTATAAGAACCTTAATATTTAAAAAAGATAATGCGCAAGAAAAAAGGTGTCAGAATAAATATCTGGCACCTTTTTTTTATCTCATTTTATTATCTAAAATAGGCAATTAAAGCTATTAATTGAGCGCTAAATCACCCTCAAGCTTTTGATAGTCGCCAACGAGTGAAGCTCCACCCGAACAAAAATAATTCAGTGCATATTTATCTTGGCTATCAATGGTCAAGATATCATCTTTAAACTGGAAAAAGGCGGTACTGTCATTAACCTTAGCTTGGAAAATAACACCGTGCGCCTCGTCTTGACCCATTAATGTCGCTTTACCATCGAAGTGACAAGTGGGTTTTTTCACATCGCTACGCGCTCGTACTTTAATATCAATTTGCTCGCCATTGTCTGCGCCGTCAGCTCTTATCATCACACCTACCCAATCATAGCCTTGGGCACGCTTGGCATAATCTTCAGAAGCGTAATCGCCAACGACCATCTGCACCGCTGGCGTGACAGCAGCGTTTGGTTGCTGAATCGTTTGGTTATTAACGCTTGACGTTACGTTATTACAGCCACTTAAGGCCAATAAAGTCATAGAGGTCGTTAAAATACCAACAAAAAAGCGTGAGTGACGAGCATAACGAGGTGGAGACTTGATCATTGCATTACCTTTAATAAAGGGGTTAGTAAACAGGAAATAAGTGAAAGCGGATCGGCTAAGTTTTATCAGTGCAGCGCCTGATATATAACAAGCTAAGGGATAATATCGACTCTATAGAGGCTCGTCTAGAGCCTAAGCAATACCGTAACTTACTCAAAAGTGTCTGCTTATCACAAAACTACAAAAATACCGAGGAAAAACAAGCACTTTAGAATAACTAATAAAATTACTTATGCCAAGTTAATCACTCGATAAGCGTATTTGTCACTAAGCAATTGTCTCGCAGGCTGTTAGCATATTGCTCATTATCCATAGAACCGAATTTCGAAACGCAAGGTTTTTATCCCTATTATTAGAGAGCAAATATGCAACCAAAAAAAAAGAGCAGTCAAAAAACACCTCCCAAGCCCATTAATGTGCGTGCTCCTTTCGGCATTCAACCTAAAAGTATTGGCACAGTGCTCGCCAATCGCTTTAGTTATACCGTCAATCTTGCCAGCAGTTTTGGTCTTGGTAGTGTGCTCGCAGCGGCGGTGCTGATCACAGGCTGTAAGCCTACCGAAGCCAATCAAAATAACGCTGCCAATGAGGCAAAAAATATTGATTTATTAAATGTGTCTTATGATGTGTCACGCGACTTTTATAAAGACTACAACCTGTTGTTTAATGCAAATTATCAACAAAAACACCAAGGTATTAAGGTGAATATCAACCAATCGCACGGCGGATCGAGCAAACAAGCGCTAGCGGTTGCTAATGGCTTGCAGGCAGATGTCGTTACTCTCAACCAAGAAAGCGATATGAATTTGCTGGTTGAAAAAGGCTTGGTGGCTAGCGATTGGCAACAGGCATTGCCAAACAATGCCGTGCCTTATAGCAGTACCATGGTACTCCTAGTTCGTGCGGGTAACCCAAAAGGTATCAAAGATTGGGCAGACTTAGCCCGTAACGATATCGCCGTGGTGATACCAAATCCCAAGACCAGTGGCACGGCGCGTTATGCCTTTTTGGGCGCTTATGGCTACGGCTTACATCATTTTAAAGAAAAGGTGCAAAGCCCCGCCAAAACCGATGCTTTTATCAAAAAACTACTGGCAAACGTCGTCACCTATGACAATGGCGCGCGTGCTGCCACCACGACCTTTACCCAGCGCGGTCTTGGTGATGTTTTAATCACCACCGAAAACGAAGCGCATCTGGCTGCTAAGCAGTTTGCCAAAGGTCAGGTCGATATCTTATATCCAAGTTACTCGATTGTGATTGCCAACCCTGTGGCTGTCGTTAAAACCGTAACCGATAAAAAAGGCACCACCGCCGCGGCAAATGACTATTTAACAGGCCTATGGTCGACGCCCGCACAAGAGCTGATGGCACACATGTATATGCGCCCTAGTAATGCCAAGGTGCTTGCCGCCCACAGCAAGACCTTACCTGAAATTGCAACCTTTGAGCCGGTGGCGCTATTTGGTGATTGGGACAGCATCATGGCGACGTTCTTTGTCGATGGCGGGCGTTTTGATCAGTTAGCGAAGGTGAAGTAGAGCAGGGTTTTGAATAGTTATAAGCAATTTTTATAGGCAAATAATACAAGTGTAAAGGCTATTTAAGAGATTGCTCGTTTAAGTGCTTGATAAAGCTGTATTTTAATTACCATTACTTCATTATTCCATTTTGGCAATAACATACGCATATTCATCATTAAACATAATAAGCTGGCGCTGTTAGCATACTTGCATCATTTAATAAATATCATCTAACAGACACCTTTGAGGGATTTATGAAAGACGCAGCAGGCTATCAACAAAGAAGTAAAACACTTAACGTCTTGAGCATTGCAGGCGTTGCATTGACCTTAGGTATTGCGGGCTGTAGCAATAACGAAAAGACAGAAACGACTGCTAATGCAGAAGGCACGCCCGCTGCCGCAGAAGGACAAAATATCGAACTGCTAAACGTCTCTTATGATGTGGCACGCGACTTTTATAAAGACTACAACCCATTATTCGTTGAGCACTATAAAAGCGAGAATCCAAACAGCAATATCTTAATCAAGCAATCGCACGGCGGCTCTAGTAAGCAAGCATTGTCGGTGGCTAACGGTTTACAAGCCGATGTGGCGACCATGAACCAAGGCTCAGATATCGAGCTACTTGAGAAAAAAGGTTTGGTTGAAGCGGACTGGGAAAGCAAATTCCCAGATAACGCCGTACCTTTTACCAGTACCATCGTATTTTTGGTGCGTAAAGACAATCCAAAAGGTATCAACGATTGGCAAGACTTGACCAAAGAAGGCGTTGAGATTGTTATGGCCAACCCAAAAGTCACGGGTAATGGTCGTTATGCCTTCTTAGGCGCTTATGGTTATGGTTTGCATGCCTTTAATAAAGATGAAGCTAAGGCAAAGAGCTACGTCAAAGACATGCTAAAAAACGTCAAAGTCTATGAGAATGGCGGACGTGCAGCGACGACGACGTTTGTTCAGCGTGGTATCGGTGATGTCTTGGTCACCTTTGAAAATGAAGCCAACTTGGCTGCCAAAGATTTTGGTGCAGGGCAAGTCGATATTGTTTATCCAAAATACTCTATCAAGTCTGAGAGCCCAGTCGCTGTTGTGAAAACCGTGACCGATAAAAAAGGCACCACCGATGCGGCAAAAGCCTATCTTGATTACTTATGGAGCGAGCCTGCGCAGCAATTGGCAGCCAATTTATACTTGCGCCCAAGTGTAAAGAGTGTGCTTGATAAAAACAGCGATAAATTGCCACCTATCGATACTTTCCGTCCAAACGATGCCTTTGGTACGTGGGATGAAATCATGAGCACTTACTTTAGCGATGGCGGCGTATTTGATCAATTGGCCGTTAACGCGCCAAAGTAAGCCGCTAGTACGCTGACTGATTGCGCCATTTATAAATTTTCTTAAATAACGTTTAAACCGTCAGTTTTACCATAACGTCCAAGCACCTAAAGGACATGGCTATCCACGCTGTGTCCTTTATCGCTTACACAGACCAATAATAAATACATCTGATAGCACGTGGTGCTTACAAGCAGCAAATAAGCGCCAGCAGTTAGGCAATAGGACATCACTATGAGTGCAACAACTTCTCCTGCCAGCAAACCCATCAAGAAAGGGTGGCTGACGCGCTTGCGTCAACGTAATGTGCTACCAGGGTTTGGGCTAAGCATGGGCATCACCGTCTTTAGCTTATCGTTACTGGTGGTGCTACCGTTTGCCATGATGGCCTATACCACGACACAAATGGGCTGGACGGGTTTTTGGGAAACCATTACCCAGCCGCAAGTCACCGCTGCTATCAAACTCAGTTTATGGATGTCGTTTTTGGCGATGCTCACCAATATGGTGTTTGGTACGCTGGTCGCTTGGGTGCTGGTGCGCTATGAGTTTTGGGGTAAGTCGCTGATTAATGCCTTGGTTGATTTACCATTTGCACTACCGACAGCCGTTACCGGTATCTCGCTTGCGACCCTGTATGCACCCAATGGTTTAATCGGCCAGTGGTTTGCCAAATTTGATATTCAAGTGGCCTTTACGCCGCTCGGTATTTGGCTCGCTTTAGTGGTCGTCAGTTTTCCCTTTATCGTCCGTGCGGTGCAACCAGTATTAGCAGAATTGTCCGTTGAATTTGAAGAAGCGGCGGCGGTATTGGGTGCCAATCGATTTACGACCTTTCGTAAGGTAATTTTACCAGAGCTATTGCCGGCTTTACTCATGGGAGCTGGCATGATGTTTGCCCGTGCCACTGGCGAGTATGGCTCGGTGATTTTTATTGCTGGTAATATTCCGATGCAGTCTGAGATTTTACCCTTAATCATTATTAGTAAGCTTGAGCAGTTTGATGTGCAAGGCGCATCCGCTGTTGCACTCTTTATGCTACTGATTTCGTTTGTGATTTTATTGACCATTAATATCGTACAGTGGAAGCTGTCGCGCCGCGTAGGAGCCCGCTAATGCAAATTTCTAATAGCTACGACTACCAAAGCAATCCAGCGACCAAAGACACGCCGTGGATACGCCGTACTTTTATCGGTATCGCTGTGTTGTTTATGGTGGCGATGTTGGTGGTGCCACTTTTAGCAGTGTTCTATGAAGCCTTTAAAAACGGCTGGCAGTTGTATATCGCTTCACTGGTTGACCCTGAAGCTTTGCAAGCAATTAAATTAACCTTAATTACGGCGGCGATTGTGTTGCCGATTAATATGGTGATGGGTATTGCAATAGCTTGGCTTGTGACCCGTTATCAATTTAAAGGTAAGCAGCTGGTAACCACCTTGCTTGATTTACCGTTTTCGGTATCTCCGGTGGTGGCAGGATTGATGTTTGTGCTGTTGTTCGGGCTGAACTCTAGCATTGGCGGCTGGCTTGAGAGCATGGGCTTTCAGGTGATTTATGCTGTACCAGGGATTATTTTAGCGACGTTATTTGTGACTTTTCCGTTTGTGGCGCGTGAGCTCATACCCTTGATGCAGACCCAAGGCGATAGTGAAGAGCAAGCGGCATTAACTTTAGGAGCTAGCGGTTGGCAGACCTTTTGGCATGTGACACTACCCAATATCAAATGGGCGCTGCTGTATGGTTTGATTTTGACCAACGCACGGGCGATGGGCGAGTTTGGCGCAGTAAGCGTGGTATCTGGTCATATCCGCGGTGAAACCAACACCATGCCACTATTGGTTGAGATTGCTTATAACGATTATAACTTTACCGCCGCCTTTGCTTTATCGAGTTTGCTTGCAGCGTTAGCGCTGGTGACATTGCTAATTCAGCAAGTGATGACCAAGCTGCAAGAGCGCAAATTCGCCAAGTCTGAGCGTTTAGCAAGTGCGCCTGAGTTGCCAGTTAGTGCCAATGCTAGTAGTGCTGGCAATGTTAGCAAGGCGTCAAACACTAAAGACGCTAAGAAAGCGTCAGATACGGATGCTACTTTAGCGAAAAGCACAGGCAGTTTATAAGCGCTATTTTACAAATCCGTCGGCACTAAAAGCATAGGCCAAGCCAAAAATATAATAAGAGAACCCATTATGAGTATCGAGATTCGCAACGTTAATAAAAAATTCGGTAACTTTACCGCCTTAGATGATATCAATATCACCGTACCAACGGGCAAGTTGACGACGTTGCTTGGTCCGTCAGGCTGCGGCAAAACCACCTTGCTGCGTATCATTGCAGGTTTAGAATACGCGGACTCTGGGCAGATATTATTTGATGAGCTCGATGTCACCAATACGCCAGTGCAAAAGCGCCATATCGGCTTTATGTTTCAGCACTATGCGTTATTTCGCCACAAAAACATTGCCGATAATGTCGGCTTTGGCTTAACCTTGCTACCGAAGAATGAGCGCCCGAGTAAAGCGGATATCAATAAGCGCGTTGCTGAATTGCTAGATTTGGTGCAGCTGCCGCAAGTTGCCAATGCTTATCCGCATCAGTTGTCAGGTGGTCAGCGTCAGCGTATTGCGCTGGCACGAGCCTTGGCAGTAAAGCCAAAATTATTATTACTTGATGAACCGTTTGGCGCGCTAGATGCGAAGGTACGTAAAGAGCTGCGCACTTGGCTAAAAAATATCCACCACGAGCTGGGTATTACGAGCATTATGGTAACCCACGACCAGGAAGAAGCGCGGGCGGTATCGGATGAGATTGTGGTGATGAATCAGGGCCGCGTCGAGCAAGTAGGGACGTCAGAGGAGCTGATTCACCAGCCAGCAAACGCCTTTGTCAGTGATTTTTTAGATTTAGTCTAATTTAGGCTTAAAGGCGTATTTTAAGGCAGTGCTTAAAAACGAAGCTTGAAAACAAAAAAGACCTATCATTGATAGGTCTTTTTTATGTGCTTAATTATTTGTTGTTAGCCTTTCTCAACCTGCTTCTTTTTAATATTAAGCAGGCTTCGGCATATTGATATCTTTGGTCGATATTTGCTTATAGGTGATTTCTAAAATATCTTGGCACCATTCTGGCAAATCATCAGACACTTCATACCACATCCACGTCCCATCACGAACACAGCTTAAAATGCCCAGTTTTTTCAAATGATTTAAGTGACGCGAGATGGTCGGCTGCGGCTGATCGAGTATTTCTACCAGTTCACCAACACAGCGCGACTCTTTATTAAATAAGATTTGAAAAATCTTTAAGCGCGTTGGGTCAGACAAGACTTTAAATAACTCAAGTGGCTGTATCGTAGAATTATTATTAGACATAGAACAATTCCAATATAGATTTAGTTAATAGGGGGTCAATATAACAGCAGTTAACGGTAAAATCGATTAAAAAATGAGCAGATTTACAGTTCGTCGCCATTTTACTACCTTTGGTACTTTGTGGTTACACCTAAGACTGTATTCAGTTACATGGATAAAGTTAGGGTAATATATCTTTTAGCCGTACCTAATATGACGGATAAATATACCAAATACTATTGTAAATGGTAATAATTATCGTTATTATAAAGCATAACCAGCTAGATATTCATAGTAGGAGCCGCACATGTACGTATGTATCTGTAACGACGTCAAAGACAAACAAATCAAAGCTGCCATTGCTTCAGGCATTGACACATTAGAAGGGTTAAAAGACACTCTAGATGTAGCGACGTGCTGTGGCTGCTGCGAACCTATGGTCAATGACTTTCTTGACGAACATCATGCCAAGCTTGATGCGCTGGCCTACGCAGTTTAAGAGACAGTTTAAACATTTGCCTGTATCCACTTCTATTGCTAATCCCTCAAATCACGTTTCTGTTTTCCCTCTATCTGTAGTGTTTTAGCCGCTAATTTTCCTTTATCCACGTTCAAATCGTCTTTTTATGGTTATTTATAGTTAAAAGCCATTACTATAAAAGATGATAAATAACTCAAAAGGCTAATGCGGCTCTACTTTATAACTATCTCTGTTTGCCTTTATAAATCGTCTATTAAGATTACTCGCTAAACGCTATTGGTGTAAGCGAGTTAATTATAATTCTCAATTAGCATCTTATTCTTAGTTCATATCGTTACAAGCGCTACGGCGTGCCTATGCTACTATATCTGCCTAACTTTGTAAGACGTTTGATGGATTTTAATCTTTACTGATTAGTTTACGAATGGTACTTTAACTATATCTATTATTGTGAATGTATTGGTAGGCAAATAAAAATATAGGAGTATGAGTCATGATAGGCAGCCAAAAGGTCATTGATTATTTAAATTTTTTGTTAGGTGGCGAGCTTGCGGCTCGTGATCAGTACTTCATTCATTCTGAGATGTATGCAGAATGGCATTACGGTAAATTATACGACCGTATCCACCATGAGATGCAAGATGAAACGCAGCACGCGCAAGCGATTATCCGCCGTATCTTGATGTTAAGCGGTACGCCTAAGATGCGCGTCAATGAGATTAATATTGGCGCAACGGTTCCTGAAATGCTGCAATTGGACCTTGACTTAGAATATCAAGTACAGCAGCATCTAAAAGACGGTATTGCGCTTTGTGAAGCAGAGCACGATTATGTGACGCGTGAGATGTTGGTTGAGCAGCTCAAAGACACCGAAGAAGATCATGCCCATTGGTTAGAGCAGCAGCTGCGCCTGATTGATATGGTTGGTCTGCCCAATTATTTACAAAGCCAGATGGCGGAAGTGTCTCCTGATATTGTTTAGTATTTTATATATTAAGCAGTTTTCACGAATATTAAATTGATAAATGAGTAAGCAGGACAGGGAGAACAGCATGAAAGGGGATAAAGAAGTTATTCGCGCACTCAATCAAGTGCTCGGTCAGTCATTAATCGCCATCAATCAGTATTTTTTGCACGCCCGTATTGCCCGCCATTGGGGATTAGAGGCATTAAACGAAAATTTCTATAAGCAATCTATTGCAGAGATGAAATGGTCGGATGACCTTATTGCGCGTATTTTATTGTTAGGCGGTCTGCCAAACCTGCAAGATTACGGCAAAATGTTCATCGCAGAAGATGTGCCTGAAATGATTGACTGCAACTTGCGCTTAGAAAAGCAGAAGTTTTCTATCATAACTGATGCGATTACCTTGTGTGAGAGCAAGCGCGACTATGTCTCGCGTCATTTATTGGTTATCCTAAAAGATGGCAATGAAGAGTATCAAGATTGGCTTGAAACCCAAGAGGACTTGATTAAAGACGTTGGTATTGAAAACTATATCCAGTCACAAATGGATGATGACCACACGCCTTAAAGTTATAAGAATTGCCGATACTTGCCAGCGTAACCTAAAATGAGTTTTAGATTAACTGATTTTAGGTTACGCTGGCATTTTTATGTTTAATGCTTTTTTAATGTCTGTTACTTTTAGAGATAAGTATTTTTTAATACCAGTAACTTAATACAAGCCGCGACCGTCTTCAGGTTTGAGGCGTAAAAAGTATAAACCTGAAAGGATGGTTAATATACCCAGTATCCAATAGGTCTGAAAGGCGACCAAAGTATCAAGCTCGAAGCGCTCCCGCAGTAGATTCAAGACCGCCGCCCCAAAGGCGATACCAAAGCTAATCGCCAATTGCTGATTGACCGCCATTAAGCTGTTACCGCTACTGGTCTGCGCGCCCTCTAAATCACCGATAGTAATGGTATTCATGGCGCTAAACTGCATGGAGTTACAGGCGCCCATAACGGTCAAAATAGGGATAAACCAAATCCAATTTGCCGCATCATTAAACTGCGCTAAGACAATAATAAGCAGGCCTATCAAAAAGGTATTGGCCACCAACACTTTGCGGTAGCTAAAGCGCTGAATAATTTTACTGACCCAAGGCTTGATACCGATTGCACCAACGGCAATAGGCGCAAGCAGCCAACCTGCTTGCGACGGTGAGTATTCAAACACCACTTGTAGCAACAGCGGCAATAAAAAGGGCACGGCACTGATGCCTAAGCGAGTGAATAGGTTGCCAGTAATACCGATACGAAAGGTGCGAATATTAAACAAACTTAGTGGAAATAATGGCGCTGCACGGCGTTTGGCATGCCACACATAAGCGCCTATCAAGATGCTGGCGCCGAGTGCGAGCAGCAAACCGTAAAACCCGCGCCCGGTCTGCGAGCCAAACTCGACCGCCAAAGTAAATCCACAAGCAGCGGCGGCAAATAAAGCAAAACCCGTCCAATCTAAACGCTTGGTATCTTCAAATAATGCCGGTACCAGTTTTTTACCCATGATAAAACCAAATATACCCATCGGGATATTGATGAGAAATATCCAATGCCAGCTGGTATATTGCACGATATAACCGCCCAATACTGGCCCAACTAAGGGCGCGATTAATGCGGGTATCACCGCAAAGTTCATCACGGTTAACAGCTTATTGCGCGGATAAGATTTGACCAATATGAGACGCGCCACAGGGGTCATCATCGCACCACCAATACCTTGGATGACGCGCGAACCAATCAATAAATTCAACGTTGGGGAGGCAGCACACAATAGTGAGCCGATACAAAAGATGATCACGGCATATAAAAACACCCGCCGCGTGCCATATTTATCAGCCAAAAAGCCGCTGATAGGAATAAAAATCGCCAAGGTTAGCGCGTAGCTGATGACTGCCCACTGCATTTTTAATGGTGACTCGCCAAGGGCTTGCGCCATTTGCGGCAAAGAGGTGTTTAAGATGGTAGCATCTAAAATCTGCATAAATAGCGCCACCGCCAAGACATAGGGTAGGTATTTATCTTGCGTTGGGGTTAGGGTTACCATATTGTCATCACCATGTTTTTTGACCTCATCTTTTGACTTCTGTTGTTAAGACCATCTCTAAAAAGCCGTTAAGTTGGGGTAGTATAAAAACAACCGACTATGAGTTAAAGAGTAGCAAAGTAACGGTATGCACGCAGTTATTAGAAGTTTGCCCTCAAACGCTTTGCTATTCCTGCTCGTTACTTTTAAAAATAGGTTACAAGACAGGGCTTTAACTGAAGATTTGCTATAGTAGAATTGTCATATATGATGAGGCGGGAATGATAAAAATTTTCTTGGCTGGCTATGCTTACGGCGATAGATGCTGCAAAAATCATATCAATTCAATTCTACTGGCTCTCTTTTATAGAAAAATAAAAATAGGAAGTATTATGAGTAGTGATAATAACCAATCAAGCAATATCCAAAACGACATTCAAAACAACCATACCAATGCCTATAAGCCACCTAAAGTATGGAAAAACGACAGCGAAAATGGTGGTAAGTTCGCCAGTATCAATCGCCCAACGGCTGGCGCGCGCCATGAGCAAAAACTGCCCGTTGGCGAGGCACCTTTACAACTGTATTCACTAAATACCCCGAATGGCGTCAAAGTAAATATCCTGTTGGAAGAGCTGGCTGAGCTCAATATTAAAGGCGCTGAATATGACGCCTATCAAATTGACATCTCTGCGGGCGATCAGTTTGGCTCAGGGTTTGTCGCTATCAACCCCAATTCTAAAATCCCGGCGCTGGTTGATTATACTGATGCTTTAAATGATAAAAATGCTGGCGAGCCTATTGCGCTTTTCGAGTCGGGGGCTATTTTATTACATTTAGCGGAAAAGTTTGGCAAATTTATCCCGATGCAGCAAGGTAAAGCGCGCGCCGACTGTTTGTCTTGGCTGATGTGGCAGATGGGTAGTGCGCCGTTTTTAGGTGGCGGTTTTGGGCATTTCTACGCCTATGCGCCCGAACCGCTAGAGTATCCTATCAATCGCTATACGATGGAGACCAAACGCCAGCTTGATGTGCTAGATAAGCATCTCAAAGACCATGAGTATATGTGCGGTAATGAGGAGGCGGACTATAATATCGCTGATATGATTATCTGGGCATGGTACGGTCAGCTGGCGCTGGGCAAGCTTTATGATGCGGCAGAATTTTTACAGGTAGATGATTATAAAAACGTCAAACGATGGGCACAAAAAATCGCCGACCGTCCAGCGGTAAAACGCGCCGTAGAGTTAGAATTAAAGCCTATTGTTTAAAGGTTTAACTTTATCAGTTTATATTTAAATAGTCGTAGCAAAACATAAGTTTTCATAAAAAGGTTAATAAGCCATTGCTTGTTAACCTTTTGCTTTCTTAATATCTGTTATTCCAAATATATTTATCGATATATCGCTTTTTGACTATACTTTCGTCTTTACATAATGGTACATTAGTATAACAGATAGAAACATTAGTACGTTAAGATAGCAGCCACCGCCTTCTTGGGCAGGTGTTGATATTTCTTCTATTAATGAGTAATGACTATGAAGAAGAATAAAACTCAGCCTATACCACTGCCTCTATTCAATGAGATGGTTTTTCTACCTTCACCATTCACTCGTCAATCCCATCGCGCATGTAGTCTGCTAACAGACAATGCTCCTAGCAAAAACAATCCGCATAGAAAAAACATTTTGATAAAAATAAAAAAGTTGCCTTTATTCATGACAAAAAAAATGATACTACCGTTATTTGCTGCCCTTAGCGCCGCTTTATTGAGTTCCGTGACGCAGGCTGCCACGCCTGTAAGCTTTAGTAATCAAGACTGGGAAGTCGCTTGCGACAATACCCGTACTTGCCGGCTGGCAGGTTACCAAGCGGAGAATAATAGCGATTTACCTGTGTCTTTATTATTGGTGCGCCGCGCAGGAGCGAATGCTACCGTCGATGGCAAAGTAAAGCTTGGCGGTGCCAAAGAAAGCTCTGCTAAAGCGCTGATGCAGCTTGGTAATCGCCATCGTATCTCGCTGTTTATTAATGATAGAGATTATGGAGAAACCAAGCCTTACTCAGTAGCCGCAGGTCATGCCGAGCTAACCTCAGCGCAGGTGAGCGCGCTGCTCGATGCCTTGACCAAATCCAGCAAAATTGAGCTGGTGATTCGCAATACGCGCTGGCAGTTATCGGATAAAGGGGCCAGTGCAGTGATGCTCAAAGCCGACGAAGCTCAAGGCCGAGTAGGGACTTCAAGCGCTTTTATTAGCAATAACACCAGTAAATCTAATAGTGGCATCTTATCGCCGCAAGCCGCTCCTTCACTACGACTGGTCACTCCTAATCCTAACGCCCTCTCTAGTAGTAAGAAAAAATTTGCCATGCGCTCATCGCAGTTGGCAGAGATGATGAAAACCACCATGAAAGATGTCAACACTGAATGCCCAAACTTGGCGGATAAGACAGCGTGGCGCGTCAGCCGTCTAAATAGTAAGCAGCTCCTCGCTCAGCATGATTGTTGGACGGGCGCTTATAACACGGGTACGGGCGTTTGGGTACTCAATGACAGTAAGCCTTATAAGCCGACATTGGTGACCACCAGTGCAACCGATTATAGCAATGGCAAAATAACCTCAGTGCAAAAAGGTCGCGGGCTTGGTGACTGCCTAACTAAAAGTGAGTGGATCTGGACAGGCACAGCGTTTGAGAAAAGTCATGAAAGCACCACAGGTATGTGCCGACTGATAGAGGCGGGCGGCGCTTGGCAACTGCCAACCTATGTGACGGAAGTGAAAATGTCGCGTTAATTTCGCGCACGTTAGAAATTATTGTATTAAAGATAAAGGCGTTGAAGCGGCTGTGTTAGAGACTGGCGCAGCGGTTTTTACGCCTAAATTTTTTGAGATATGACCTATTTTTATCATAAACAGAAAAATAGGTACTGTTTGCTTTTATGTTGTGCTATACTGCGTCGCCACGTTAGCATAGACTAGCGTGAATTATGAGATTGATAACATCGCCTGCGATTTTGGGTCTAGGATGACCATAAGTAATTGTTGCCGATGATTTTGTGTACTTAAATAACCTTTTCTATTAATAGTGAAAAATCCGTTATTTTTGACTCATATCTTATCTACTGACCGCTATATCGGTTAGATTGGTTGTTACCAGCCTTTATCTGCTTTGGACAAAGCATTGATAATGCGCTTTTAGCAAACAAGGATAAGACACTCGGCACTACCACCAAAATACGTCAGACAGCACGAACGCCTTTATAATATGGACAAGCTTTATAGCTTGGCTTTTGATTGTTAAGCCTTTTTAAGGTGAGACAATAATTGTATAAATGCGGCGTGATGAACGGTTATCAGTGGTATGCATCAAGCTTGCTGAATTTACAGCAGCTTATACTTACCAAGGATTACTATGACTGACATCTTATCTGCTATCGCCGCTGAAAACGGCATCATCGACAGCACTGACACCCCAAACACAACTACAACTGCTGATACCAATAATCAAGCGGCTACTACTGACGCTGCTGAAGAAAATAAAATCACTTTTAGCGACCTTGATATTGCCAAGCCGATTTTAACCGCGCTTGATCGCGTCGGCTATACCAACCCAACACCTATTCAAGAACAAGCCATTCCTTTTGCTCTAGCGGGTCGCGACTTATTATTGTCAGCGCAAACCGGTAGTGGTAAAACTGCGGCATTTGTTATCCCAGTACTTGACCGTTTAAGCCGTGCCACTAGCTTTGACAAATTAACCAAAGCCCTTATCTTAACGCCAACGCGTGAGCTTGCTCAGCAAGTACATGACAGCGTTCGCACCTATTCAAAAGACATGCGCGGTTTGTTCTGTGTGCCATTAGTCGGCGGCGCACCATACAACGGTCAGATTACTGCACTAAGAAAAGGCGTTCAAGTGATTGTTGCGACGCCTGGTCGTTTACTTGACCATATCAAAGCGGGTCGCGTTGATTTATCAAATCTTGAAGTTTTGGTACTTGATGAAGCTGACCGCATGCTAGACATGGGTTTTGCTGATGATATCAACGATATCTTGAAAGCGGCTCCTGATAATCGTCAAACCATCATGTGTTCAGCGACTTGGGATGGCCCTGTTGGCAAGATTGCGGCGAGCTTCACCAAAAATCCTGAGCGCGTATCAATCAAAGTTGAATCGGCACATATCGAAGAAAAAGTATACTACTGTGATGATTTTGATCATAAAAACCGTTTGCTTGATAAAGTTGTTTGTGACAAAGATATGGAACAAATCATTATTTTTGCAGCGACTAAACGTAGTACGGAAAAATTGGCCAAACAGCTGCAAGAAGCGGGTCATAAAGCCAGTTTCTTACATGGCGATTTGCCGCAGAGCAAGCGTAACCGTATCGTACAAGACTTACGTAATGGCAAGGTTAAAATCCTAGTAGCGACCGACGTTGCTGCTCGCGGTCTTGATGTACCAGCGATCTCACACGTTATTAACTATGACTTGCCACGTCAAACCGAAGATTACGTCCACCGTATCGGTCGTTGTGGCCGTGCTGGTCGTACTGGTATTGCTATCAGCTTATGTAGCATGGATGATCGTCCACAGCTAAACGCTATCAACCGTTACTTAGATCGCAAAATGGAAGTCTGTGTTATCGAAGGTATGGAACCTAAGAAGACTTATGTACCGAGCGAAAACAAAGGTAATGGTCGTGGCCGTGGTCGCGGACGCTCTAACGGCGGTGGTCAAGGCCGTGGTCGTTCAGCAGGCGGTTATGCAGGTCGTTCAAACGGCGGCGGTAATGGTCAAGGCCGTGGTCGCTCAAGCGACAGCGCGCCGACTGGTCAACGCGCCAGCAATGACAGCGGCTATCAAGGCAAACCAAGTGAGCGCTCAGGTGGCAAACCCTATCAAGGCAAACGCACAGGCGCGCCTAGCCGTGGTGACGGTACCAGCGCACCACGTGGTGATCGCGCTGCAACCGGTCGCGGTCGTCCAAGTGGCAGCCAAGGTCGCCCAGCGAATCGCTCTGACAGCCGTGGTCAAGGTCGTCCAACAGGCGGCAACCGTGGTAGAAACTCGTAATAACGTTATAATAAATGGTTAATAATGGCTTAAATAAATGTCATTATTAATCATATAGCGTCATATTAAAAAGCCAGATACTTGTTATCTGGCTTTTTTGTGCGTCAAAGTTTTGTCAAAATACTTGTATGTTTCACTAATAAAAAGTCAACGATGCTATATCGTTGCTTGCGCGTCTTTTTCGCCTTGTCTATACTGACAGGCTTTTAATCATCGTGTGCTGCGGAGCTGTCTGATGCCCGATATTTCTCATTTAGCCATTGATAATTTGCCGTTAGCCTTTGGTATTATCATGGCCATTATTGGTTTGGTGTTTTATACCCAAGGGCTGCCTGGTAAGTTTTGGCGCCGCTTTTATGCCGTACTGCCGGGTATTGTGCTGTGCTGCTTTATTCCCGCTACCCTAAATAGCTTGGGTGTCTTTGCTGATGGTATTGGTTCGCAGATTTATGGTTTTACCGCCACCTATCTGTTGCCAGCCAGTTTACTATTGATGACCTTGTCGATGGATGTGCCAAAAATATTAGGTTTAGGCTGGAAAGCCATTGCAATGTTTTTTGCGGCCAGTGTTGCCATTGTTATTAGTGGTCCGATTAGCTTAGGTATTGCCAAATGGATATCACCTGAGATGTTTACCGACGATACCTTATGGCGTGGGTTTTCAGCGGTGGCAGGTAGCTGGATTGGCGGGGCAGCAAACCAAGCAGCGATGAAAGAGCTGTTCGGCGTCAGTGATGATTTATTTGGCATGATGATTTTGGTCGATACCACCAATGCTTCATTATGGCTATTGGCGATTTTGGTCATGGCCAAGCACAGCGCGAAGATAGATAAGTTTTTACGGGCGGATAGCAGTAGTATTGATAAAGTGATTGCCGCGGTGGAAAGCTATGAGCGTGACCATGCGCGTCCTGCCACTATCAATGATTTGATGGTGATGTTTGGCTTGTGTTTTGCCATGGTTGGAGTGGCGCATTTCGCAGGTGGGCAGATAGCAGGCTTCTTTGCACCCTATAGTTGGGCAGTGCAATACAGCTTTGCCAGCTCGTTCTTTTGGATGGTGGTGATCATCACCCTAATAGGGGTGGTGTTTTCCTTTACCAAAGTCCGCCGTCTTGACCATGTTGGCGCTTCCAAAATCGGGACGGTATTTATCTTTGTCTTAATCGCGGCTATCGGCATGCAAATCAATCTCGCCGGCATTGTCTCGCAGTGGCGCTTACTACTCATTGGTCTACTATGGATGAGTATTCACGTTGTGATTGTTTTTGCGGTTGCTAGAATGATTCGTGCGCCATTCTTCTTTTTGGCAGTTGGTTCTAATGCCAATACTGGCGGCGCGTCATCAGCACCGATTGTCGCTACGGCATTTCACCCATCACTAGCGCCAGTTGGCGTTTTCTTGGGTATTTTAGGCTATGCCGTGGGTACTTTTGGTGGTTATATCAGTACCCAGATGATGCGGCTAGTGGTGGGGTAAAATTTAGCTGTTTTTATTCTTTATACCATTCATTGGTATCTATAAACGCCTGCAAACTTTGGGTTTTAATGAAGGTCAGCTTCTTATCGTAAGTTTCCACTATGTTTTTATGTCTGTTGATGGCATACAGCCTGCCTTCAGGATCATAAAGATTCGTTCTAACATCATAGTATTTCATATCAAGTACCACTTTACCTGATAAATTCATTAAACCTAAATTATTGGCTTCACCAACGGTCTCGCTGTCAGCGCTTTTATCTTTGACGACTGCTAAATAAGCGGGGTAAATAAGAGATTGTATATAATCATATGCTATTGGTGCTACAACGCTGCCGTTATGAGCAAAAATACCGTGTTTGCCATTTTTTCCTACGATGTATAGCAGTAGAGGGGCTTTGTTCTCACCCCATACAGCCTCATAGTTATTTGATAGCCCTTGTAGTTCTAAAGAATCATAAACGGCTGGTATGATGGTTTTACCCTTGTAGTCAATCACCCCGTATTTATCGTCGTTTGTTTTTACGATGATATTGTTTTCATTATTTGATCGCTCAATTGCAGCATATTGTGACAAATCACTAATCAGTACTTTGCCTGACGTATCTATTAATACTTTTTTGCCATTTAATTGGGCAAGGATGCTGTCGTTATAGATACGCTCATACATATCCTCATATATAGGCTGAATAAGTACCTTCTTTTCTTTTACGCTGAATAAGCCGTATTTGCCGTCTTTTTCAATCACACTCATATTGTCTAAGTAATCAAGTTTATTATCCACAAATCGATAGTCAGAAAATGGCGTTATGATACTGCCAAATTCATTAGTGAGTTGTTGCTGATTGCCTTTGGTAAAGACAATACCGATATTATCCTCGGTTCCATGTGAGTCGCTAAGTGGGGTAATATCATCATAAATAAGTGCTTTTACTGTCTCATTATTATCTATCAGTAAGCCATACTTATTGTCTTTTTTTACCTTTATAAACCTATTGAAATAGCTGAGTTCATCGTAAATGATGGGTATCAATACCTTGTTGTTGCTATTAACCAAACCAAACTTATGATTTATTTGAGCAATATATGAGCTATTAGATGGGTTGTATAGGGTCGCTCCAAGCGTATTATCCGCTTCTTCAGTAGCTTCTTCAGCGCTTGTAGCCTCATAAATGACTTCCTCTTCAGTACTGGCGTCCTCCCCATTTTTTAATAATTGACTCTCTATTTCATGCAAAGTGTAAGTACTGTCTTCATTTAGCTCAAGGCCATCATAGAATTCACTGACCTTAAGTTTGCTATCAGCGCCCTTGGTAACAATACCTATTTTTTGATTGTAGGCGGCCAAGATAGGAGCGTTATATTGGCTATACTGACTGTATAAATAGTCAAAGCTCGCTGGTAGTACGATGGCCCCACTATTATTAATGATGCCGTACTGACCAGATTTTTTATACTCATATAAATGGCTGTTTAGCAGTCTAATACTGGCGTCAGATTTTATTAGCGGTACACCTTTACCATTTATTAGGTTTTCGGAAATAACGGTCTCTCTATTCAAATGACCAATATTGCCAGTGCCTTTAGGAACGTAGGACTTAACACTGAATATCTGCTTATCTTCATTAAAGTTTTCGATATCTATATTTTTGGTAAAGGGTACGACGACTTTTTGATACTGATCGATTAAACCAACTTTGTCCCCTAATTTTGCCTTCATAAACAGACGTTCATTAGGGCAGGTGTCTAGCAACTCTAACTGGTCATACACAGGGGTAATCAAAGTCTGTTTTTTATCATTGATTAAACCGTATTTACCATCTTTTGAAATCATAAAGTAGGTAACGTTATTAGTTTTATCCGCATACAGATAATTAGTTTGGATATCTTTATCGAATACTTTGCTGGCAGGATAAAGCCAATCACCTGCGCTATTGGCTATTGCGGTGGCTTCTTTACTACCAAAATACTTGGTTAGATGATAAAAATTATTGTCTAAAACCTCAATAGCACCATATTTGAAGTCTAAAACCATCTTTCCAGTTGCATCAATAGCGCCAAAGTAGCCATGACGTTTGGCGACAATACGCCCATCTTCATAGGCTTTGATGTCATATAACTTGTCTTGAACGACAGCACCTTTATCATCGATAAGCTGATAATAAGCATTGTTGGCTGTTAATGTTAGCTTATGAGGGTGGGCGTTGTTTAGCTCATCAATTTCAATGGAATACAATTTACCTTGATCACAACTACAAGTGTCGGCGTGGGCGCTTTGTGTCGTTGTTATTGAAACGATGGTAAGTGATGCTAACGCTAACGAGATAGCTAAGCTTAATTGACGTACCTTAGTTGCAAGTGATTTGGCGTTCATAGTGGTTCTTGGCATATTTAATCAAATTTTGTTGGTAGTAGGAGTTGAAATTTACCCTATATATAGATTCATTGGCAATAGCTTTGTTTGCTTAATAGGAGATAAACAAACTTTTTATAGCTACAGCTGTACACTCACAGTCAAAAACTCTGCACGCACAGTCCATCTATTTGACCAAAACCTAGCTATAGTGAAAAAGCTTGATCATTAGGATAGATGATAAGCCAGATAAAGCGCACGCTGAAGGATAAGGATAAATGGTCATATAGACCGGAATATTCTTTTATTTCGCCTATGCAAATGCACTTGTTCTGACCCAAATTTCTCGACAAGGAGTCTTTTATGAGCAACGCTCACCCCTCTATAGATCCCATTACCTTGTCTGTCGTACGTGGCGCCCTAGAAACGGCGCAGCGTGAGATGACAACCACCTTAGAAAAAACCGCCCGTTCGAGTGTCTTTAACTTAGCTCATGACTATAGTAATGCGCTGTTTGATCATTTGCCTGAGATGATTTTGCAAGGGCAAGACATTCCCATTCATTTAGGCTCACTGATGCCCGCCATGAAAGCTGTCGCCGAATATTATGGTGATGACATTCATGAAGGCGATGTGATTTATCATAACGACCCTGTGATGATGGGCAGCCATATCCTAGATTGCTGTATGTATAAGCCGGTATTTTATAAAGGTGAGCTGGTCTTTTGGACAGTCTGTAAAGGTCATGTCACTGATATCGGTGGTCCTGTACCCGCCGGCTATAATCCTGATGCTAAAGAGATATATGCCGAAGGCTTACGCATTCCGCCCATTAAGATTTGGGAAAAAGGCGTCAAACGCCATGACGTCATTAATTTGCTGCACAGTAATATGCGCTCACGCCGTAATCAAGAAGGCGATCTTAATGCTCAGTACGGCGCGTGTGCCGTCGGTGAGCGCAACATGATTGCGCTGTTAGACAAATATGGCATTGAGACGGTGCGCGGCGCGATTGAAGAGCTAAATAGTATGGCTGACCATCATATGCGCTCGTTAATCTCGTCTATCCCAGATGGCGATTATCATGGCGAGGCAGTATTAGAAGACTCAGGTCATGGCTTAGGTGATATGACCATCAGCGCCGACATTGTCATCAAAGACAGCGACGTGCATATTCAAATCACCAGTCCGCCGCAAGTCCCTTATTTTATCAACTCTTATGCTGGTAACTCGATGTCAGGGGTATTGCTTGGGCTAATGATGTTTGCCCAAGTAGAGCCGCCGTATAACGAAGGCTTATATCGCTGTGTGACCGTTGATTTGGGTGAGCATGGCACTTTATGTAATGCCAAGGAACCAGCGCCGCACGTTAACTGTACGACCACGCCGATGGAAACCTTAACTGACGCAGTACGAATGGCATTTGAAGCGGCCGCGCCAGAGCGTGTTACCGCCTCTTGGGGGCATTCATCAGGGATTAATATCGCTGGTATCGACCCAAAAACTGGCGAGCAATACGTCACCATGATTTTGGCGTCTATTATTTCAGGCGCTGGTGCAACCCAGCAGATGGATGGCTGGCACGCTTGTGGGCCATTAAGCTGCTTTGGCGCGTTAAGCTCGGGAGACATTGAGCTTTTAGAGTACCAGTATCCTATCTTGATCCATAAATATGGCTTGGCAGAAGACAGTGGCGGCGCAGGCGAGTACCGCGGCGGCTGTGGTACGGTTTGGGAAGTTGAGCCATTAGATCATACTATGACGGTTATTGCCTTTGGCGAAGGTCGCCAGCATCCTACTATGGGCGCTGGCGGCGCGGAACAAATCTCACCTGAGCTCAAAGTTGGGCGTCTAGAGATACTACATAAAGACGGGCAAACGGACTTATATAGAAAAAACACTGTTACGGAAATCACGCCGGGTGAACGCGCGCGCAATATCAATCCGGGTGGCGGCGGCTACGGCAGCTCATTTGATCGCGATATTCAAGCGGTCATCAAGGATGTAAAAGAAAGAATTATCTCAATTGCTGCGGCAAAGATTGAATACGGCGTGGTAATTGACCCAGAAACTTTGACGCTCAATGAAGCCGAAACTGAGTACTTACGTCGCCAGATAACCGCATAAAACACACATTGAACTTTCATGATTGAGTTAAGGATGACTTATGAACAACGATTTTCGTATTGGCGTTGATGCTGGCGGGACTTTTACAGATTTTGTCTTGGCAGAAAAAACCGGTGACATTCATCTGTTTAAAGCGCCATCGACCCCAGAGGATGGCACCTTAGCCATTGCCAATGGTCTCCAGCAAATTGCCAATAAATTTAACCGTCCTATCGAGGATATCATTCAAGCCTGCGACTTGTGTATTAATGGTACGACCGTCGCCCTAAATGCGCTGATTCAGATGACAGGCGTAAAAGTAGGATTGCTATGTACCAAAGGACATGAAGACAGTATCGAGATACGCTTAGGGCACAAAGAAGAAGGACACCGCTATGATGCCAGTTACCCGCCAGCGCCGCAGATTGCTACGCGTGACCGCCGCTTTCCTATCCGTGGTCGTATCTTAGCAGACGGCAGCGAACACGAGCCGTTAAATGAGCAAGATATCCTCGATGCGATTGAAGTGTTAAAACAGCAAGACGTGCAAGCGGTTGCCATCTCTTTTGTGTGGTCTATCCGTAATACCGAGCACGAACAGCGTGCCAAAGAGCTGATTGAGCAGCACATGCCGGGGGTGTTTGTCTGCTGCGGTAGTGAAGTATATCCGCAGATTAAGGAATATACGCGTACCTCAACGACATTGGTCAATGCCTATTTAAGTCCGGTTATGGCGTCTTATGTACATAAGATTGATGATTACTTTAAAGCGCTCGGTGCTGAGCAGCCCGTTCGTTACTTTCAGTCAAATGGCGGGCTTGCAGTCGGTAACATCATGCGTGAACGTGCAGTTAATGCCATCAATTCAGGACCGGCATCAGCACCGCAAGCAGGACTGTATATTGCCAGCGCCTTTGGTATTGATAATATTATTACCGTTGATATGGGCGGTACGTCTTTTGACATCACCATGGCCAAATCTGGCCGAACCAGCTTAAACCGTGATATTGATTTTTTACGCAATCGCATTGGCGTGCCGATGATTCATGTCGAAACATTGGGCGCAGGCGGCGGCTCTATTGGTCATGTAAATAACTTTGGTATGCTCGAGGTCGGTCCACAAAGTGCTGGCGCGACCCCAGGTCCTGCGTCTTATGGTAAAGGTGGTGAGTTGCCGACGGTGACTGATGCCAATCTGGTGTTAGGTTACCTTGAGCCCGATGCCGTGCTAGGCGGCTGCGTGACTTTGGATAAAGACAAAGCGCTACAAGCGGTACAAAAACATATCGCCGATCCATTAAAAATTGACTTGGCACATGCCGCCTTTGGTATCAGTGCCATTGTTAATCAAAACATGGCAAACGGTATTCGCCGTATTACCATTGAAAAAGGCTATGACCCTCGCGACTTTGCATTAATCTGTGCCGGTGGCGCAGGTGGCATGCATATTGTCGACTTGGCCGAAGAGATGGGGATTGGTACTATCTTGATACCAAAGATTGCCTCATGTCTTTGCGCCTTTGGTCAAATCATCTCTGATATTAAATATAACTATCTTGCCACACAGATGATGATTATTGCGCCAGATTCAGAGCTACAGTCGCTCAATGCTACCTTACATGAGCTAGAAAGCCTAGGCGTACAAAAGCTGTTAGAAGATGGCTTTGCAGAAGATGATATCATCATCGAGCGTACCATGGAGATGCGTTACGTCGGTCAGGTGCATGAGTGTAATGTGCTGATACCCAATGGCAAGCTTGATGCCGATAGCGTGCAAACGATTTTGGAAGCCTTCCATCACCGTCATAAAGAGCTCTATACTTATGATGAGCGTGACAACAAGGTCGAGCTGGTTAATATCGAAGTCGCTGTCATCGGTAAAATCAGTAAGCCTAAGCTACCAGAGCTTGCTAAGCAACAAGGTGATGTCAGTCAAGCGCAAGTAGGTAGCCGTGAGATGATCATGGATCAAGAATACGAATGGATTGATACGCCTATTTATAATGGTGAGGAATTTGGGGCAGGGGCGCTGATTGCAGGGCCGGCGCTTATTAAAGAACCAACCACCACGATTGTGATTAAAAAAGGCTGGCAAGCAGAATTGCATGAAACGGGTACTTATAAGCTAACCAAAGCCGCTTAGCTTACTGTTTTTATCGTTATCGCTTTCTAGTTTTCCCATCAGGCATTAAATCTCATTTAATGCCTGATTTTATTTTTGATATCGTATTTAGTACGCATCATATTTAGAAATCCAGTCGTCATACAGGTATGATATAAAGGAGAACGGCATTTTATTAGCTGGCATGATGCCTAAATGCCTATCAATTTTGTGATAGCTATTTTTACACACAGAGTATTCAAGGATGAATGCAAAATTAACCCCTTCCTTATGGTTACCTTCAACGCCTCCGATAAGTGCTCCTCAAACATTAGACGCGTTTGATTGGAAGCGCACCATCAACGACACCTATTTTGATCTCAATGTCAGCTTTCGCCAGCCAAGCCAGTTTTCTGGTTATTTGCAACACGCCAAGCTTTTAGATATCGGCGTATCTCATTATCATGCCAGTACCGTATATTATAAACGCAGCTTAGCGAGCAATCAGTCTAGTCACGGCAATAGTAATAATCGCAGCGACGACAGTATTTTAATCACCTTTCCTGTGACCGGTAGCGTTCGTTTTGCGCAAAAAAACCGCCAATTAACCTCAAGCCCGGGTCAGTTTTTTATTGAGTTATCAAACTTACCTTATGAGTTTTATCATTTGCAGCAGGTGTCGTTATATGTAATTAAGGTGCCTTTGGCGCTATTAACCCCGCAGATGGGCACCATAGAACGGCAGTTTGCCCGCAGTCTGTCTATTGATGAAGGGGCAGGCAGGTTGCTGGTTTTTCAAATCAAACAAATATTAGAGCTGATTCAACAACATAAATTGGCGGCTTTAGAGGTTAAAATCCTAGAACAGCAGCTGCTTAACCTTATTGTATTGACATTGAGCACCCCGAAAGAGGTGATGATGAGTAGCAGCTCGTCCATACAGTCGGTACACCTAAAGCGCATCGAGCATTACGTCCATCTGCACCTAGAAAACCCCGCTTTAACCCCAGCGATGGTCGCTGCTGCTTGTCATATATCGGTCAGATACTTGCATAAGCTGTTTGCTGAGTTGCCCTATAGTTTTTCGGAATGGGTAAAAGAATTGCGCTTAAAGCAGGCCAATCATATTTTAAAAACCAAAAGTTATGTGACCATCGATGAAGTGGCGCATAGAGTCGGCTACGGCGATCAAGGTTACTTTGCTCGTATTTATAAGCAGCATTTCGGTTATACGCCGCGAGATACTCCAAGCATCGACACAGGCACGGAATAGTCATTGTTATGTACTCTGTCATGCAGTCGCTGTATGATTTGCCTATTAAGAATAATAGCCACAGCGCAAGTATTTGTATTTGGATTGGGGAGAGCTGAGATGATTAACGTTATGAATGATGACGTGGCAAAAGTAGAGATATATGAAAGCGCTGATGGAGAGGCGCAGGTAGACGTTCGCTTCGAGCAAGAGACTGTCTGGCTTACGCAAGCACAAATGACCAAGTTGTTTGGTCGTGACCAATCAGTGATTTCGCGTCATATTGCCAATGCTATAAACGATGAAGAAATTGCTGAAAAAAGCAATATGCAAAAAATGCATATTGCAAATTCTGATCGCCCTGTGACTTTTTATGACTTAGATGTGGTTATCTCAGTGGGTTATCGCATCAAATCTCCCCAAGGTGTGCAGTTTAGACGCTGGGCAACTCAGCGCTTACGAGAATACTTAGTTCAAGGCTACACGCTCAATCAAGAGCGCTTTGATAAAAACTCAAGCGAGCTACAACAAGCGTTAAATTTAATTCGAAAAACCGCGCAAAGTCCCGAGCTTAAAACTGATGAAGGCCGTGGCTTGGTTGAGATTATCAGCCGTTACACACAGACATTCTTATGGTTACAGCGCTATGACGAAGGATTACTTGATAATCCTGCAGGGCAAGAGGGCGGTATCTTACCCAGTCCAACTGAGGCGATGGCAGCGCTGACGGATTTAAAAGCGCAGCTGATAGATAGAGGTGAGGCGACTGAGCTATTTGCTAAGCCTCGCGGTGACGGGTTGGACAGTGTACTGGGTAATTTAGAGCAGACGGTGTTTGGCGAGCCTGCATACCCGACCATCGAGAGTAAAGCGGCGCACTTACTGTACTTTATGGTCAAAAATCATCCTTTTACCGATGGCAATAAACGCAGCGGCGCTTTTTTGTTTGTGGATTTTCTGCATCGTAATAATCGACTGCTCAATGATAAAGGTGACATGGTTATTAATAACACAGGCCTTGCCGCATTAACGTTGTTGGTCGCTGAGTCTGACCCCAACCAAAAAGAAACCTTAATTAAATTAATTATGAATATGTTGTCGTTAGAATCTTGATAAATAGGCTTATTGTCAGCATCACTTAACCCATTAAAAACACATAACGCCAATAATAAAAAGCACAGTCTAACGACAAAATTAAAGGAAATTCACTATGTTTAGCATGATAAAAGACTGGCGCGAGCAGCGCATATTGGACAACAGCGAGTTTACCCATGCTGACTGGCTGCAAGCGGCTAAGCGTATTGTGATACTTGATAGGCTAGACGAGGATGAGCTAATACGTCTGTTTGAGCTGGCGACGTTGTTTTTGGCGGATAAGTCGATTACTGGCGCGCAGGGTTTCGAGATTACCGATGCGGTTAGGCAATCTATCGCCTTACAAGCTTGCCTGCCTATTTTAAACCTAAGCCTTGAGTGGTACGCTGGCTGGTCGGCCATTATTATTTATTCAGGTTCCTACAAAAGCGAAACCACCACTGTCGATGAGTTGGGGGTTGTCCATGAGGGCAGTCAGCACCGTAGCGGCGAAGCGTGGCTGCGCGGGCCTGTCATTCTGTCATGGAAGGATGCCAAACACTCAGGCGAGCGCGATGGTCATAACGTCGTCATTCATGAGTTTGTCCATAAGCTTGATATGCTAAATGGTCGTGCCAATGGCTTTCCGCCGCTGCAACCCGATATGGATCCTGCGCGCTGGACTGAAATTATGACGCGAGATTTTGAGGATTTTCAAAGCCATCACAAATCAGGTCTCGACCGTTATGGCGCGACCAATCCTGCGGAGTTTTTTGCGGTACTGAGTGAGGTGTTTTTTGAAACGCCGCAAAAGCTGATTGATGCTTATCCTGATATTTACGACATAATGGTGAAGTTTTTTCGCCAAACGCCGCTTTGAATGAAAGTTGTCTTGGTAAAAGTGATTAGAAAAAACCATACTTACGAGAATATGAATTTCATGAAAAAATTGCTAATTTTAATTTATGCTTTGCTGATAACGCATCCGGCCTATGCTATTAATGCGCCCTCACAATATCCTAAAGAGCTGCAAGAATTAGGAGTATATATAGATTCAACACTCGATAAAGTCAAAAATATACCTGATAATGAAGATTTTTGTTCAACTCAGTCAGCTTTTGCTTTCAATATTATGGAGATGAGACAAAAAGGGGTTGATTATAGCGACATTTATCATTTAATGAATATAAACAACAAATCGGATTTAACGACAAAAGGTATGGATAAACTAGACAGTTATAAGGGCGTTTTTGAGGAAGCGTATGATTATCCAGTATATGAAAGCAAAGAGGATAAGGGTACTGCTACTACCTTCTATATGACCTATAAAAATCATCAATGTTTACTCAGTTTATAAATATTTCTACGGATTTTTCAGTCGCTAATGTCTTAATTATCCGTTTAATAGCTTAGAAAACAGATGAAAAGGGCGGTGTGTTGACTTAATAGCACTGCCCATTATTGTTGGCTTTTATGACTGTAAGCGCTTGTTTTTATAGCTAAAAATTATTTAAACCGTCCATTGTTCATTGACGATAGCGACCAAATAGCGCTTGCCTTGGTACTCATCAAACACTAAGCGTAGGATACGCCAGTCCATACCAGAGTATTGCTCTGAGCCTTTATGATAAAACTCAACAAACTCGGAATTGGGGTAAATTTCTTTTAAATTATTAATCATATTGCCACTGTGCTTAAACTCGTTAACGCTGATACTGGCATTGTTATAGGTATCGCCATCGACCCACGTTTCCAAGTATTCTGGGAGCGGAATCACTAACGGCTCACCAGAGCCATCACGTTCACCCCAAGTAAAGCGGATGTTAGATTGTTGTAAGTACTGCGCAAACTGCTCGCGGCTAAAGACTTTATCGGTCTCAGGGCGCACATAGGCATACATGGAAAAACGCACGCCGCGCGTCGGATGAATGTCGTTGGTAATGCGCGCAAAGTCGTTGTTCGCTAGGGCACGCTGGATACGTAAAGCTTGCTGCCTAAGTGTTTGCTGGCTCATATCGGAGATAACGGGTGCTGAGGTGTTGCCATTTTGTTGGCTGGGTATTTTGACGCTAGACTCAGCGGAAGATGAGCAGCCAGTCGCGACAAGTATGGAAGCAAAGCACGCAGCAGTGGTTAATTTATACAAACCTGACTGAAAAATATTAAAACGAGATGATGCCATCATAAAAATATCCTTATCGTAGCTTATTAAAATTAGAATAGCTTGAAACCTAGGTTATTACTGGTTTACATCGGTGTTCGCTTATCAGTAGCGATTATTTATCAATAGTACTCATAACTGCCCAAAGTTGATAATGTTGCTGTGTAAACGGGGTTTTGGTTTAAAAGCTTAATTGACATAATAATAGCGTAAAATGATAGTTTATATTCTTTTTTATGAATATAATACATCATATGTTGTAGTCGATGGAGAGCGCCATGCAGAAAACAATATTTTCTATCATGATGTTAATCATAGGGTTTTTTGCCATGTCTGCGACCGCCAATCTAACAGAGGCAATGCAGGCGACGTTTGCCATGAAAGTCAAGACCATCGCAGATATGTACAAACAAGATATCGATAATCAGGGTCAGGATTATCCAGTGGTTTTACACCAATATGGCAACCCAGAGCTAAAAGCGGCCATGGAGCTTGAGCGAGATTATTTTGATAGAGAGCAAATGTCTTGTCATATCGGTTACGATGTTTTATGGAGTTCGCAAGATCCTGATTATGAGCAAGATAAGCAGTTTGCAGTGACCGAGCAAGGATTGGTGCAAGTCAGCTTGGCACAAGGCAATGATGTGTATTATGAACTGTCATGTAAGAGCGTTGATAATGACGTGGCTTGTCAAGTGACGGATGTGATCCTAGATGAGGATGGAAAATCTTTGCGCGAGTATTTGCTAGAGCATTGTCGTTAGCTGACACTGAAGTTTTAAATGGAGCTTTAAAGTCGGTGCTGGTATTAATATTAAATGCGAAGATGAATATTGTAGATATTTAAGTTTGGCTGCAAACGAATGACAGTAATTACAAATAGTGCTGGATAAAAATATGACACACAATTCTTAAAACCGTTGGTTTGTTTTCGCATAATGTATATTATGTTAAATAAGCACTCTGGGAGTCTTGCTAGCTATGGCTTTCATTAAAGGATAATAGTTCAAAAAGCCGTCGATGCCACACCATGCTATTCGTTGTGTGGCATCACGGCTTTAATTATAAAATCTCTATACTCGAAACCATCTTATCTTTCTCAATCTTTATTAACGTTAGCCAATCATACTGTCGTTATCAGTCGCTGTTGATACTGATGACTGCTCTAAACTTTTCTGCAAATTTTGCAACGTTTCGGTTGCGCCAGCAGCGCGCTTTATCAGCAGATCAACTGGTGCATCAGGACTTAATGTGCCAAAGGCAAGCCCATGCTCACCTGTAAGCCGTGAACGACAAAATGCTTCTGCAATCTCTGGATGAGCGCTTGATAATAAAATGGACGCCTGCAGCATCAATGCTAAGCGCTCAATCACATAGCGACTGCGAAACTCTAAGGTTGCAGTGTCATCAAAGCGTGCTGCTAACAGGCTAAGCTCAGCATCGTAATGCTGGTTTTTGCCAGCGGCTTTTTGTAGCTCGGCGAATAGCGCATCACGGGTTTCAGGCTCTTTATTTAAGGCGCGCAGCACATCTAAACATTGCACATTACCACTACCCTCCCAAATGGAGTTTAAGGGCGCTTGGCGGTAGAGACGTGGCAGGATATTTTCTTCAACGTAGCCGTTACCACCTAGGCACTCTTGCGCTTCATTAATAAGCACGGGCGTACGTTTGCATATCCAGTATTTGCCAATCGCGGTAGCAATGCGTGCAAGGGCGGCTTCATGCGGGTCGGTTTCTATCATGCCTACCGCGCGCGCGATGCGCATCGTCAGTGCCAATGCTGCCTCCGACTCTAGCGCCAAGTCAGCAATCACATTACGCATAATCGGCTGGTCAATCAGTAATTTACCAAAGGCTTCACGCTGACTGGTGTGATGAATGGCTTGTACAATCGCTTGACGCATTTGGGCGGCAGAACCAATCATGCAGTCCAGCCGAGTCAGCGCCACCATTTCAATGATAGTGGCAATGCCGCGACCTTCGACGCCGACCAATTCACCAAAAGCGCCATGAAATTCGACTTCTGATGAAGCATTTGCCCAGTCACCAAGCTTATCTTTAAGACGCTGAATACGAACGGCGTTTTTTGTACCATCAGGACGAAAACGTGGCACTAAGAAGCAACTTAGGCCGTTTTCAGACTGCGCTAACACCAAGTGCGCATCACACATTGGCGCTGAGAAAAACCACTTATGACCGACGATTTCATAAGTAGCATCTTCTTGGCGTATTGCGCGCGTGGTATTGCGACGTAAATCCGAACCACCTTGCTTCTCAGTCATGCCCATACCCATGGTACAACCGAGTTTTTGCTCCATCGGCAAGCTACGCGGATCGTATTGTTGCGATAATAATTTGGGTAGCCATTTCTCTGCAATTTGCGGCGTGTGACGTAAAGCAGGAATGGCAGCATAGCTCATCGACATCGGACAACCAAAACCGGCCTCGGGCTGCGAACCTAAGTACATTACAGCAGCGCGCGCTACATGGGCGCTTTCGCGGTTTTCATTGCGCCAAGCAAAGTTATTCATCCCATACTTCACGCCAGCCGTCATAAGCTCATGATAGGCTGGATGAAACTCAACTTCATCTAAGCGGCGACCATAACTATCAAACGCGCGTAATTTAGGCGGGTTTTCATTGGCTAAAAAGCCACTAGCCATCATATCACCGCCAGTACGAGCACCAAACTCGCTTAAATGATCTTTCGCCCACCCTGCTCCTTCGCGCGCGACCGCTTCCATCAGCGCTATATCCGTCACCCAAGCGTTATAGTTCGCAAGCGTAAAAGGTTGATTATTGACTTCATGCGTATTAAATTGATTTGTCGTTGCCATAACTGCTATCTTCCTTGATTTTGGCTTATATCTACTATTTTAAAACGCTTAGTATTACATCATACTGTTTATTTCGTCAAGGAATGTAATATGAATAACCCCAGTCCCCGTCTGCTCATTATGCGCTTGTTGACGGTAGCGGATAACCATACTCTTAATATTAGTGAAGCTATTTTGGCAGGCACGGTATTTGGTATCACAGAAAACAGCATTCGTGTCACCATGGCACGCTTAGTCCAAGCAGAGCTTGCTGAGGCAATCGCACCTGCGACTTATCGATTAGGCCCTAAAGCACAAAAACTAGGCGATGATGTGGCTTCATGGCATACGTCCAATACAAAAACTATGAAATCAGACGGTTCGTGGATAGCAGTAGCAACAGGTGGTTTGCCGCGCAGTGATCGTAAAATACTCCGCGCTCGTGACCGCGCTTTATCCTTATTAGGATTTCGTCAGCTGGACAGAGGGCTTTATATACGCCCAAATAACCTACAAGGCGGTATAAATGGCGTGCGCAAACGTTTATTAAATTTGGGATTAGGCAAAGAAGCCATCATCTTTAAGGCTGACGATTTTGATGATCAGCGACAAAAAAAGGCTTTGGCGCTGTGGTCAGATATGCAATTGGCAACACACTATAAAGAGATGTCTGCTCAATTGAATGAATGGTTAGCGAATAAGGATAGTTTGAGCGCGGATACAGCTTTGCACGAGGTATTTATGCTTGGCGATGCCGGTATCCGTAGTGTGATATTTGACCCTTTATTACCTGCGCCTTTAGTAGATGAGGCGGCACGGCAGCAGTGTTTTGATACGATACGGCGCTTTAATGATGAAGGCCGTCGTCTGTGGTTAGCGTTTTTTTCTGCAAATACGGTGAAGGTAGATTAATCTGACTAGCGGTGTGTTTTTTGATGAGATTATCTTTGATAAAGTCTTGTGAATTAAGACCAAGGATTGAGGTTAATTAGACAATGCTATTGACGGTCACTTACTCTCATCACGGTATAACACCTGCTCAGCTTCTACTTTAAAATCCTCATTACTGATGGCAGCGTTCACTTCTATTATGGCAGCTTGTAAGCTTATAGGCTGTTTCTCTTCATCGCGAAACAGCATGCTTTGTGCCTCTTGTCTAAAGTCATTTTCGCTAAGTGCTGTTTTACTGGCTAGTGCATTATCTTCTAGATGTGCATGTTGTCTTTCAATAGGCTCAAGGTTGGCGACTACTGTCGCATGCGCTTGATTGGTAGATGGCGCTTGATTAACTGAAACATCGTTCATCACTTTTTGTGTCTGTGACCCTTGTACAAGGAAATAATTGAAGGCGAATACAACAACTAAGAATACGGCGCAAAAGATACCGATAACGCTTAAGAATTTGGCATTGCTAAATAACTCACCCTTTGATGATTTATCACTGTTGGTAAATTTTACTGCACCATTAAAATGAATATCATTGGTTGAGCTGTTCATAGGTCGATACCCTATCAATATATTGGATTAGCGCGATATCACCGCGTCTTTTATATAATGATACGAATACTGCCATATTGTGCAATGATTTTTGGGATGAGCGTGCGAATTAACAGATAAACGGTATTTAAATACAGATTTGTTGCTCAAATCCCCTTTTATCTCAGTTTAATCATTGGTCTCACGGTATAACGTATTTTGCGACTCTTCTCTAAAGTCCTCGTATGTGATCGCAGGCTCAGGCGTCGATTCATCTTCTGAATCATTGATAGCAGCGGCTTGTTTATTATTAGCCCCTTTGATGTCATTGTTTGCTATATTGGGCTGGGTATCTACCGTCGATTGATTGCTGCTATCGGCACTATGGGTTGCTGTATTTATGG
The DNA here is from genome assembly GCF_036731945.1 of Psychrobacter sp. Taxonomy (GTDB): domain Bacteria; phylum Pseudomonadota; class Gammaproteobacteria; order Pseudomonadales; family Moraxellaceae; genus Psychrobacter. The sequence goes on along the minus strand of NZ_DAINDI010000011.1, from coordinate 10,159 downwards.
TATTACTCTCGCTGTTATGGCTACCGTTCGACGTGCCAGCGTTATCAGATGCCACCACCTTAGGTGCAGGCGCTGTGGTTGACGTTGATAAGACTCCCATAAAAATAAGGGCTAGTACCACCGCAGCAATTAATAATGAGCCCACAATCATGCCAATAATCAGCGGTTTTTTGCTACTTGCCAGCTTTTTATTTTTTGAGAGAATGAGTGGGGTTGGACTTTGTGCTACCAAATGGTCGTTGTCAGTACTTTCATCAGAATTTTTGGAATCATAACCTGGCATGCTGTCAGAGCTTTCAGAAAGGCGCTTGGGATCATCTACATAGTCTGTACCGGAAAAAGATGCTTGCTCTTTTTCCATAGCGTCATGAGACACGTTGTCTCTATTAGTTGTTGCTGTACTTATATCTAGACGCTCATCTTCATCAGAAAAATCTAAATGAACGCCTTTACTTTTACTGCTCGTTCTCTGTAAGCTGCCGGATGGTTGCCAATCCTCTTGCTGGCTGGCAAACAGTTCTAGCTCTGCTGCGCTCAAAGGCTCATACGATGACAGTTTATCAGCGTT
>NZ_DAINDI010000011.1:1848-9581 GCF_036731945.1 Psychrobacter sp. | reverse complement strand
CGCCATCTTCATTATCATTGCCGTCCACATTTTCGACACGCGTGATAAAGCGCTCATAAATATCGTTTTTACGCGAGCGTCTGCGCGGCTTAGCATTAGCGATTTTAGCTAAATTTGCCTCTAGATCAGTGCTTTTCTTGCTTTTTTTATCGCTCATGAAGAGATACCAGAACAGTGAATGCCACAAAAATTAGATGATTGCTAAAATTAAGGTCTAAATGATTTTTTACGTTTTATCTATATAACTAATTTACATCAATTGTTTGCTAAATTGTAACACTATCGTTGCCACACAATATAGTGGGTCGCCTCCTATCCTTCAAGTATAATTTTAGCTGGGTCGCTGCTATATGCCTAAAATAGCTAACATATCTGATTAAATAAGCGTCATAAATAAGTGAGTATCATCACATGGATCTAAAACAGCTCAATGCCTTTATCGCTATCGCTGATCTTAAAAGCTTTAGCGCGGCTGCTAGCAAGACGGGATTGTCACAGCCGACGCTTAGCCGGTTGCTCAAGCAGCTTGAAACCGATATGGGCGTAGAATTAATCGACCGCTATCATAGACCGCTCCACCTGACCGAAGCGGGTGCATTTTTTTACGATAAAATCAGCACCATCCTGACAGAGATTGATACCGTCACCAGTATGACCCAGCGCTTATCGGCGCCAAGTACGGCTTTAAATATTGGCTTCGTACCATCGGTGCTGTACGGCTTATTACCCGAAGTCATCGCTAAGCTAAAGCAGTCTCATCCTGATATTGAGGTCAATCTCAAGGACATCAGCTCCTATCAGCAAATTGACGCTCTAAAAAGCGGTGAGATTGACATTGGCTTTGGGCGTTTTGCGCATCAAGACCCGTGGGTTCAGCAAATACTATTGCGGCATGAGCGTTATCTGGTGGCACTGCCTAAAGCGCATCCGCTCGCCGATAGCGATGAGCAGCGTCTGATTGACTTGGCAAATAACCGCTTGATTTTATATCATCAAACCCATCTACCTATTTCGACGACCGCGATACCTATTAAGCCTTCTAACGATCAGCCTTCTTTTGAGCCAGTGACTGAGCCTTTGCTGCATTTATTTGCCCAATATGGTATCTCGCCATTTATGACCACCACTGTCAGTGATTTACAAGTGGCGCTCGGTTTGGTTGCCGCGGGCGAAGGCATTACTTTAGTCCCTGCCAGCCTAAAAACGGTGCGTACCGAGCAGATCGTTTATCGTCGCCTATTGCATGAAAATGCCACCTCTCCTATCTACCTGCATACCCTTAAAGACTTTATCCATCCAAAAATCCCCGACTTGCTTGGCGCGATTTATCAAGTCTATGAGCGCCGCGGTATCACTTACCGTAAGCAAAGTTTTACCTCGCAAGGGTAAAGAGCATTAAAGTACATCGAAGCGCTTTAAATCGTGCGAAATGGCAGCTATCGGCAGCGTATTGTGGTATAAATAACCGGCAAAAAAAAATTGGCACTAACCCTTGATATTCATAAATTATTATGCTAACCATCAAGAATAGGTATGCAAACTATTAGTAATAATAATTAAAATAATCCTTATCTTGCTCAGCAGCAGTATGCTAAAGTCGATACAAGATGAATCGTTTTATATTTATAGTTTAACTGCTATATAAATTGTATAAACCGTTTCTCTCATGATCACTGGCAAACTGACACAGGTAAGTGATGTTTTGCCGTTTTAACCATTTCGAGGTATTCATGACCACACAACCACTCAACAACCCGAGCGCCACCGACGATGGCGCCACTGGGCACGCTGTTCCCCAGCAAGAAGGATTTAGCTGGCGGATTTTTGGCCCCGGTATATTAATGGCGACTGCTGCTATCGGTGGCTCGCATCTGATTTCATCGACGCAAGCGGGCGCACTATATGGCTGGCAGCTGGCGATTATGATTATTTTAGCCAACCTTTTTAAATATCCGTTTTTTCGCTTCGGCACCGATTATGTTTATGATACGGGCGAGAGTTTAATCGCAGGCTATGCCAAACGCTCAAAGGCCTATCTTTGGATTTACTTTATTCTCTCCATCCTATCAGCGGTGATTAGTACGGGTGCGGTGTCCCTAATTGCAGCGGTTATCTTGGGCTTTATGCTGCCCGCCTCTCTGCAGCTCTCAACCATGAGTTTGTCGATGATTATTGTAGCAGTATCATGGTTCTTCTTGATTGCTGGTCACTATAAGCTGCTCGATGGCGTGACCAAGTGGATTATGATTGCCCTGACCACAGCAACGGTCGCCGCGGTGGTCATTGCCGCTGGTAAGCCAACTGTTATGGTGACAGATTTTGTCGCCGCATCTCCTTGGAATCTTGCGACCTTGGGTTTCATTGTCGCACTGATGGGCTGGATGCCAGCGCCGCTTGAGTTTGCGGCGATTACCTCGATGTGGACGTCAGCCAAAAGAAAAACCGACAACACCACCCATCGCCAAGGTTTGTTAGACTTTAACGTTGGCTATGCAGTGTCGGCTATTTTAGCGCTGTTTTTCTTAGCGTTAGGTGTGTTCGTACAGTATGGCTCGGGTCAAGAGATTGAGCTAGTCGGCGGCGCTTATATCAATCAGCTGATTAATATGTATACCGCCACCATTGGCGAATGGTCACGCCTACTGGTGGCCTTCGTCGCCTTTATGTGCATGTTTGGTACCACGATTACTTGCGCTGATGGTTATGGGCGCGCCAATGCTGAATGCTGGCGTTTGATTAAAGGTCAAAGTGAGATTAATAAGAAACAAATCGCTTTTTGGACCACTTATGCGATTGGTGGCGGATTGGTGATTATTACTTTCTTTACCGGACAATTAGGGGCGATGCTGAAGTTTGCCATGATATCGGCGTTTGTCTCGGCGCCTATTTTTGGTTGGCTTAATTATTCATTGGTTAAAAACCATAAAAAACTATCAGTGGGTATGAATGCCCTATCGATTGCAGGTCTGATATTCTTGACAGGTTTTGCGCTCTTGTTCCTCGCCAACCTCGCAGGATTTATTGGTTAAGCAATACTTACCATCAAGATTCTATGATAGAAGTAAAAAGCCCTTTTAGCCTTGCTATGAGGGCTTTTTATTGTTAAGTGATTATTTTTTTAAGAGTTGAAAGACAAAGAACCTAGCTATTTGTAACTAAATGTAAATTAATTAATATGGTAAAGATGACGACTTTAGTAATATGAATAACTATTATGATAAAGGTTTAAAAAATGGATATTACTATTCTATAATTGAATATATTTAATATAATTAATCACTATTTAAAGTAAATTTAATATAAGCTTGAGAAACACCGCTTTGCAGTCATGGATAATTGGGTATAATCAAGCACAACAATTTTATCCTTCATCACACGATAAGATTACCCTCCACGTAAGGACGACGATATGACCTCTTCAGCTGGCGCTCGCTTTCGCAGTGCAATAAAACAAAAAAACGATAACAACCAACCATTACAAATTGTCGGCGCGATTAACGCTTATACGGCGATGATGGCGACCCAAGTCGGTCATCAAGCGCTATATCTCTCAGGTGCGGGCGTGGCCAATGCCTCATTTGGTCTGCCTGATTTGGGCATGACCAGCCTTGATAACGTCTTAGAAGACGCACGCCGTATTACCGATGCAGTGGATACGCCGCTATTGGTTGATATCGATACTGGTTTTGGCGGTGCTTTTAATATCGCTCAAACCATTAAAAAAATGGAAAAAGCCGGCGTTGCAGCCGTTCATATCGAAGATCAAGTGGCGCAAAAACGCTGTGGCCATCGTCCAAACAAAGAAATCGTGAGTATCTCTGAGATGGTTGATCGCCTAAAAGCGGCGCTCGATGCCAAAACTGACTCTGACTTTGTAGTAATGGCGCGTACTGACGCCCTATCTGTTGAAGGGCTTGATGCAGCGGTTGAGCGCGCCGTTGCTTTTCAAGAAGCGGGTGCTGACATGATTTTTGCCGAAGCACTGACCGATATCGAGATGTACCGTAAGTTTACTGACGTACTTGATATTCCAGTCCTTGCCAATATGACTGAGTTTGGTCAAACCGACCTTTATACCACTGAGCAGTTATATGGCGTTGGGGTTGATATGGTACTGTATCCCTTATCAGCGTTTCGTGCGATGAATAAAGCGGCATTAAACGTTTATCAGCATCTGCTTGATGATGGTACGCAAGAAAAAGTCGTCGATACCATGCAAACGCGTATGGAGCTTTATGACTTCTTAAACTATCATGAGTTTGAGCAAACGCTAGATAAGTTGTTTGCCAATAGTAAATAAGCATTAAGTCAACCATAAGCAAAATCATCTATCTTTGGTTTTGCTTATTCACTTTTAGTCATCTTTATTTTTTAACTCAAAAAGAGCTACCAACAAAAGGAATTTAAGCATGGCAGCACAAAAAGAACTTTCAGGCGCCGGTCTACGTGGTCAGGTCGCTGGCAAGACAGCACTATCGACGGTCGGTAAATCAGGCTCAGGGCTGACTTATCGTGGTTATGATGTGTCAGAATTGGCCGATAAATGCGTCTTTGAAGAAGTGGCTTATTTGCTACTTTATGGCAACTTGCCAACCCAAAGCGAGCTTGATGCTTATCAAGCCAAACTCAAAAAAATGCGTGGTTTACCGCAAGCATTAAAAGATGTCCTTGAGCGTATCCCAGCACAAGCGCATCCGATGGATGTATTACGTACTGGTTGCTCGATGCTTGGTAACCTTGAGATGGAAACTGACTTCTCACAAGAGAACGATAAAACCGACCGCATGCTGGCGGTATTCCCATCAATCATCAATTACTGGTATCGCTTTACCCACGACAATGTGCGTATCGAAACCGAAACCGATGATGATACGATTGGCGGTCACTTCTTACATCTGCTTAAAGGTGAAAAACCAAACGAGCTGCATACCAAAGTTATGAACGTATCGCTCATTCTTTATGCTGAGCATGAGTTTAATGCTTCTACCTTTACCGCGCGCGTGTGTGCGTCTACCCTATCTGATATCCACTCTTGTATCACTGGCGCGATTGGCTCATTACGTGGTCACTTGCATGGCGGCGCCAATGAGGCGGCGATGGATATGATTGAAGGCTTTACATCAGCCGACGAAGCTGAAGAAGAGATGATGGCAATGCTGGCGCGTAAAGACAAAATCATGGGCTTTGGTCATGCTATCTATAGCGAATCAGACCCACGTAACGTCGTTATTAAAGGTTGGGCTGAGAAGCTAGCAGCCGATGTTGGTGATGAGGTGCTATACCCAGTATCAGTACGCTGTGAAGAAGTGATGTGGCGCGAGAAGAAACTGTTCTGTAACGCCGATTTTTTCCATGCCTCTGCTTATCACTTTATGGGCATTCCAACCAAACTGTTCACGCCAATATTTGTCTGCTCGCGTCTAACCGGCTGGGCGGCACACGTGTTTGAGCAGCGTGCGAACAACCGTATCATTCGCCCAAGTGCGGAATATACGGGTGAAGAATTGCGTCCAGTACCAGAGATGAGTGCGCGTTAACTTGTCTTGAAATAATAATGTGTCTTAAAACAATATGTTTGTAGGGTGTGCTTCAGTTTTAATAAAACAACTGAAGACACGCCCTACAAATCCCTACCTTTAACGCTTAAAAGTTTTTTTAGCAAAGTCTGATTTTATTTTGACGCTTTTACTAAAAAAATTTACCCCTTTTTAGCCTCATTGCAACCAGCCAACAGCCAAAGGTGACTTATGGACAATGCCCTCGTACAACCGATGAATGAACAATTTAAAAAGCCATTACCTGGCACAGACTTGTATTACTTTGACGCTCGTGAAGCGATTGAAAATATCGAAGCTGGCGCCTATGACAAACTACCGTTTTGCTCAAAAGTATTGTGTGAAAATTTGGTACGCCGCTGCCCACCAGAGGACTTAACCGCAGCGCTTAAGCAGCATATTGAAGGCAAGCAGGACCTCGATTTTCCTTGGTACCCTGCGCGCGTCGTCTGCCACGATATTTTAGGTCAGACTGCGTTTGTTGACTTGGCGGGACTTCGTGATGCCATCGCTGAGCAAGGCGGTGACCCATCAAAAGTAAATCCAATCGTACCGACTCAGCTTATTGTCGACCATTCACTAGCCGTTGAGCATGCAGGCTTTGAAGAAAACGCATTTGAGAAAAACCGCGCCATCGAAGAGCGCCGTAATGATGACCGTTTTCACTTTATCAACTGGTGCCAGTATGCCTTTGATAACGTCAACGTCGTACCGCCTGGTAACGGCATCATGCACCAAATTAACTTAGAAAAAATGTCGCCGGTTGTGCAAGTGGTACAAAACAAAGCCGGTGAACAAGTCGCGTTTGCAGATACTTTGGTCGGTACCGATAGCCACACACCGATGGTTGATGCTTTAGGTGTGATTTCAATCGGTGTTGGCGGGCTTGAAGCCGAAAGCGTCATGCTAGGTAATCCTTCATACATGCGCCTGCCTGATTACGTTGGGGTCAAATTAACGGGTAAATTGCAAAAAGGCATTACCGGTACCGATTTGGTATTGGCTATGACTGAATTCTTGCGTGATGCAGGGGTGGTATCTACTTATATCGAATTCTTCGGTGAAGGGGCACGCCAATTAAGCGTCGGTGACCGTGCGTCTATCTCAAACATGACCCCAGAATATGGCGCAACCGCCGCGATGTTCTATATCGATGAGCAAACTATCGACTATTTGCGTCTAACGGGCCGTAGTGAAGAACAAATCAAACTGGTCGAGCAGTATGCTAAGCAAACCGGTCTGTGGGCTGACGGTATGGAAAATGCCATTTATCCACGCGTTCTTGAGTTTGATTTATCAAAAGTCGTTCGTAATATGGCAGGTCCTTCGCGTCCGCATGCACGCGTATCAACCACTGACTTAGTGGCTAAAGGCATTGCTCACGGTGAAGGTGACAAACTCCCTGAACCAAAAGATGGCTTAATGCCAGATGGCGCAGTGATTATCGCCGCGATTACCAGCTGTACCAATACCTCTAACCCGCGCAATATGGTCGCTGCTGGTCTTGTCGCCCGTAATGCGAATAAAAAAGGTTTACTGCGTAAGCCTTGGGTGAAATCGTCATTGGCACCTGGCTCAAAAACGGTCAAGATGTACTTAGAAGAAGCTGGCCTGATGCCTGAGCTACAAGAGATTGGTTTTGACGTGGTTGGTTTTGCTTGTACTACCTGTAACGGTATGAGTGGCGCGCTTGATCCTGATATCCAGCAAGAAATCATCGACCGTGACCTATTTACCACCGCTGTACTATCTGGTAACCGTAACTTTGATGGTCGTATCCACCCGTATGCTAAGCAAGCGTTTTTAGCGTCACCGCCATTAGTGATTGCCTATGCTATCGCCGGTAACATTCGCTTTGATATCGAAAAAGACTCGTTGGGTAAAGACACGGATGGCAATGACGTGTATCTAAAAGACATCTGGTTTGATGATGACGAAGTCGATGCTATCGTTGCTAAAGCGGTGAAGCCTGAGCAATTTAATGCCGTGTATATCCCGATGTTCGATGAAGCCAAAAAAGACACCGGCAAAGCGCTAAGCCCACTGTATGACTGGCGCGAGATGACCACTTATATCCGACGTCCGCCGTATTGGGAAGGCAAAATGGCGGCGATGAATAAGCTAAAAGGTATGCGTCCACTAGCGGTGCTTGGTGACAATATCACCACTGACCATTTA
>NZ_DAINDI010000011.1:0-1838 GCF_036731945.1 Psychrobacter sp. | reverse complement strand
TCTAACGCGATTTTGGGCGATTCGGCAGCTGGCGAGTACCTTGATACCATGGGTCTGCCTGCGGAAGACTATAACTCTTACGCGACCCATCGCGGCGACCACTTAACGGCGCAGCGTGCGACCTTTGCTAACCCTAAATTGCTAAATGAGATGGTACGCGACGAGAACGGTGACGTTATCCAAGGCTCGTTGGCTCGCGTTGAGCCAGAAGGTCAGGTCATGCGCATGTGGGAAGCGATTGAAACCTATATGAACCGCGAGCAGCCGCTAATCATCATCGCAGGCGACGGCTATGGTCAAGGCTCAAGCCGTGACTGGGCTGCCAAAGGTGTGCGTTTGGCAGGGGTTGAAGTCGTGGTCGCAGAAGATTTTGAACGTATCCATCGTCAAAACTTGGTCGGTATGGGCGCACTCCCCTTACAATTTAAAGAAGGGGTCAATCGTAATACCCTAAATATCGATGGTACTGAAATATTCGATATCGAAGGCGAAGTATCTGCTCGTGGTGAGATGACGTTAGTGATTCACCGTAAAGACGGCAGCGTTGATAAAGCACCCGTTATCTGCCGTTTAGATACCGCTGATGAAGTCAAAATGTATAACGCTGGCGGTATGCTCCAGCGCTTTGCCAAAGAGTTTATCGATGGCACGCTAGATATTGCGTAATCCACATGAATTTTGAGTAATCAAAGAGCCGATGTTGTATAAATTATACGGCATCGGTTTTTTACCATCGCTACATTGAAACCTTTACCTTAATGGCGTAACATGTACAATTAATTGTACAAATAAAGGAGTCTGTGATGAGAGTAATCAGTTTTTCAGAAGCCAGAAAGCATCTAAAATCTGTTTTTGACATGGTTAGTGATGATGCCAATGCTACTATTATTACCCGCCGAGATGCGGATGATGCTGTCGTCATGTCCCTTGATTATTATAATAGCTTGATGGAAACCGTCTATTTATTAAAATCTCCTGCTAATGCAGCTCACTTAGCAAAATCAATTGCGCAGTATCAAGCTGGCAAGACAGCAGTGCGTGATTTAATAGATAGTGAAGATGTAGAGGACGCTGATAGTTATTCAAGCGATGAAACCGATGCTTAATACTACTGCGAGTAAAAGCTATGAATGAACAGCTAGCATGGACGGATGCCGCTTGGAAAGATTATCTATATTGGCAAACGCAAGATAAAAAAACCCTTAAACGCATCAATAAGTTAATCACAGAGTGTAAACGCAATCCATTTGAGGGCATCGGCAAGCCCGAACCTTTAAAAGAAAATCTATCAGGATTTTGGTCTAGGCGCATTGATGATGCCAATCGATTGGTCTATACCGTCGATGATAATTATCTGACGATAATCTCATGTCGTTATCATTATTAGAACCTAAATTTTACTGATGCAAAACCCTATTTTATTTCAATTGATAATTAACACTAGGCATAGAAAATATGGATATAAATTTCTTTGAAGAAGAATTGTTAAAAATAGATTCTGAAGATAATCTAATAGATTTTTGTAGAAAACTAGTTCTACATGGTATTCCATATGTTTTCGAAAACAAAGAAAGTGACTACTATGAATTTCGGAAAAAAATAGCATTACATTTTAAGGTCTCATTTCATGAAGTGTATATTACGGGATCGGGTAAACTAGGTTTCAGTCCTTTTAAGAAAACAGAATTTAGTTTAGATTCTGATATTGATGTTGCGATAATATCTGCTAGATTATTTGATTCAATAATGCTCGATATAAGTAATTTTCAATACAATAAAAGAGATATAGTCAGTTCAAAATAAAATTGTTATGCCTTGGACAAAGATCATAAAACAAT
>NZ_DAINDI010000010.1:37443-61054 GCF_036731945.1 Psychrobacter sp. | reverse complement strand
TATTCTCCTGTTATTGGATTATAAGCAGTTACACACTTTTTAGGAAAGGCTCTCAAACTCAAAAGGCGATACATAGCCCAATGCACTGTGTATACGCTTTTTATTGAACCGATCTACCCAATTCAATGTCGCAAGTTGTACATTCGCTAAACCTTGCAAATCTGCTTTCAAATATTCAATCACCTCTGTTTTGTATAACCTATGCCCTGTTACAGCCAAAGCATTATCAAGGCCTAGTTATATATTTTTTCTTATGTTATCAAGCCAAGCTTGCATACTTGGTGTAAGCAAGCGATGACGGCGCCAAGCCATGACAAGCTCCCATTTTAACTGAGGTTGGGTTAGTGGCAAGCAGACTAATCCTGTTAAATCCAACTTTTGAGTATAATATTGAGGCAAAAGAGTCACGCCCATATCCTGTTTTACCATGTCAAGAAGCAAGTGCCACTGATTGGTTTGGCAAATAATATTAGGTTCAAAACCTAGTGATTGACAGTTTTCTATAATCATCGGAGTAAATGATGAATTGGAGGTAAATAAAATTAGGGGGGCATTTGATAGTGACTTAAGTGTTACCTTGGTTTTTTGCTTACCCATACGGTTTTTATTTGCTACGACCACCACTGGATAGCAACATATCGACAAGTAGTCAAAATCATCGTCAATCGGCTTCATCAATGTTGCCACATCAAGTTGCCCCTCTAGAAGGGCCTGCTTAAGTGACTCAGCACCATCTTCGATAAGTGAAGTTTCTATACTAGGATGCATTTGGTAAAAGTTAAAAATAGCTTTGCTTAGTATTTCACTGCCTAACGGTGAAATACCCAAACGCAATTTACCACCTATTAATTGCTGATAATCTACTACTGTTTGTTCAAGATTATCTGCCTTTTGTAAGATATCAACTGCTTGAATATAGAGGTGTTCGCCAATTTCCGTTAAATTAACTAGCCGCTTTTTTCTATGAGTCAAAGGCTTATCAAACAGAGCTACGCCTAAATATTCTTCAAGATTACTGATAGATTTGGTAACGGTGGGTTGGGTTAAATTGAGTTGAATACTGGCTTGAAGAAACCCACCTGTTTTTACAACTGTCACAAAGCAGCGTAATTGTTTCAAAGTTATCATGAATAATAAACCATGGTTAGGAAGGATAATGAAATTTATTATAGAAATTGGGAATAAAAATAAAAATATAATTCATAATTTATGACTATGGTGTTTTTATAATAAGTAGTCTCTAATCAACAAACAACAATTATTATGCGTAATCCTAATATTCGCTTATCCCTATCTTTTGTAGATGAAAAAAAACTTACACTTCAAAAGTTCTATCGCCAATCATGGCTTCATGTCCTTATGCAATGCGCTATTATCGCAGCTGTCTGGTATTGTGCTGAGATATTGGTTGAATTATTGCATTTACCCGTATCCTCAGGCGTCTTAGGAATGTTTTTAATGCTGATATTATTAATGAGTGGTGCTATTAAGGTTAACTGGGTCAGACTGGGTGCAAAATTTGTTTTGGGTGAATTAGTATTAATGTTTATCCCGCTTATGATGTCAATACTTCAATATAAGGCGCTGTTTGTCAGTAAAGGATGGCAATTAATGCTGACAATTATCTTGAGTACCGCGATGGTGATGTTAAGCTCAGCATTAACCTTTATCATGGGGCGCCGTTTGCAACGTAGATTGTATCGTCATCAGATTCATAAAGCCCAATTAAACCTAAAAAATGATAATAATGCGTGAGGATTTGCGATGAATACTTGGTCAATCCTTTGTCTCATTTGGACATTAGCTGCCTATTATATGGCTAGAGTAGTCTATGTGCGCTATCGAAAATCTTGGCTAAACCCTGCTATCACGGTTCCAGTAGTAACGCTTTCATTAATGATTATTTTTAATATCTCTTATGATACTTATTGGAAGGATACAGCTTGGATTGTGCAGCTACTTGCCCCCGCAACGGTTGCGTTTGCTATACCTATTTATGAGTATCGTCGTTTAATACGTCAACATGCTTTGGCTTTGACCGCTTCCATAACTGTCGGGATGGTGGTGGGGGTCTTAAGCATATATATATTCGCTGGTTTGTTTCATTTTGATAAGACCTTGACCTATAGCTTGATGGCCCGTTCAATATCGACACCATTTGCGTTAGACTTATCTGAAAAAATTCACGGATCTTCCTCTTTAGTCTCATTGTTTACTTTGATTACAGGGATGGTGGGAATGATTTTAGGGGATATGATCTTGACTTTTTTTCGTATTCGCTCCCATCTTGCAAATGGAATCGCATTTGGTAATGCATCACACGGTTTTGGTACAGCCCGGGCAAGTCAGCGCAATGAGGATGAGGGCGTTATAGCAAGTTTAACAATGATTTTAGCGGGATTGTTTATGGTATTCTTAGGTCCTTCATTAATACATGGCGTAATGTTATTCGGGCAAGTTTAAGCAAATATATATAGAGACCCTAATCTATATTAAGAATAGATATGATAACAGCCATTATCACTAACAGATAAACAATAAAAAAACGTATAAATTTCCGTTTTTATTCTAAAGTTAATTCGACTTTAACTAAATGTAATGAGCTTTATTTCTTTTAAACTTCAACCTATTAACTTATATTATTTGAATATCAGATAAAATGAATGACTATTTTTTGAGGATACGAGTGTTTATGAGTTATTGAATCGGGATTTTCTAAATCATCATTTTAAACCCCTTAACAAATCATTATTTTTCTTGTAACAACAAATAAGATAGAGGATTTCTTTACTCACACTGAGATTCTAACCATTTACATAGTTTAATAATATCATCCTTATTTTTCTTTAATTCCTTGTAAACGAAGTAAAATTTATCCCCTGTTAGTAGTTCATGCATTGGGATTCTAACGAGTTTCTGCTTATAAGATTTATCTAGCATCATATAGTTGTTAACGAGGGTAACTCCCAGATTATACCGTGCGGCTTCTATCGCTAGTAGTACATGACTAAAATGATTTATCTTTATATTGTTCGGTAACTCAAATCCGCCTGCCTTACACCACCGCAGCCAATCCTCCGCTGTATTCTCGCTTGTATCTGCATATCTCACGGATAATATTGGATGCCGCCACAATGCATCAGGAAGGGGTTTATCTCTTATTTTCTCCCAAAGCTTTTGACCACAAACAGGATATAAAGTTTCAGTAAATAAAAACTTACTGATGAAAGCATGTGGAGGAGGATCGACGGTGATATAACAATCGGCCCTTTGCTCATTATAATCAGAGGGATGATTAACCATATCTAAAGTAAGTTCTATTTCTGGATACTGTCTATAGAAGTCTTCTAGTCGAGGAATTAACCAATTCACTGCGACTGAACTGTACAGAGCTAAGCGTATATGCCCAGGTTTTCCATGTTTAATAATCTGACTACTATCTGAAAGTAGACCCAATGCGCCACTCACATCTGTGAAATAACGCTCACCAACCTCTGTCAACGAAAAGGTCCGGCCTTGCCTGTAAAACATTGCTTTCCCAAGATACTCTTCAAGGATGCGTATTTGGTGACTCACGGCACTTTGTGTCACATTGAGGCTTTCTGCTGCTTTTGAAAAGCTGTTAAACCGTGCAACGGACTCGAAGCACTGTATTGCACGCAGCGGTGGTAAATCCATTATTACCTCAGGTAATACTAAATATGTTTTATATCATTATACATCATACTCTTACTTGAATATACTGCCTGACAGATCGTTAAATCAGCATGAACCCATTGGGGTTTTAACAGTTTCTGAATTTAGAGTAGGGCGAGGAGGCTAAGAATGCCAAAGATGAGTGTTGCATTTGCCATGACGCTATTGGTACTAGGAAATATCATTGCGGTCTTCTCAGACGCCTTGATAAAGGCCTTGCCCTCTGAGACGGCGGTATATCAATTTATCCTGTTTCGTCAATGCACAGCGGTTTTAATGCTGTTGCCGTTTTGCTTAATTAATAAAAAGAACAAGTTATTCAGTAATATAAAATGGCACTTTGTTCGTAGTCACGTGTGGTTATTGGGTGTGATATTCATGGTACTGTCTCTTCAAGCACTGCCTCTTGCGACTGCGAATGCTATTTTTTATGCCGCCCCTTTATTTGTATTACCACTGGGTTTTTTATTTTATAAAGACAGATTAAACTTTCCGACTATCGCAGCCTCTATATTAGGTTTTGCTGGTATCCTCGTTATTGTACAACCGAAACAGATCAATTTAGGGGCGGTGTTTGCCCTTATAGTGGCGGTAACCATGGCGCTAAACAATCTGTTAGTTCGTAAACTTCCACAGCATCATACTGTCTATCAAACGCTACTTTTGACCAATTTACTAGGAATCCCATTCGCGCTTGGTTTGGCTATTTGGGAGGGACAGCCATTTGACTGGCACTCATTGATTACGGCCGCCAGTTCAAATGTATTTATTTTGATTTATGCGGGTATATGCATACAGGTGTACCGACACATTGAAGCGTACAAAGTCTCTAGTGCGGAATACTCAGGTTTACTAGGGGCGGTGGTGGTTGGAATCATATGGTTTAACGAAGTACCAAATATGACTTTGTTAATAGGTTCTGCGCTGATTATCCTACCTTTGATATGGCTAGCTACTCTCGAATCTATGAGGCTTAGACAAAAAACTGGGTAGGATAATAGCTTTTAAAACCTAATCAAGCTGATGTGCCATAAATAATAAGAAATAATAAAAGTTATGAATCAGACTAAAATGTTATTTAACGTTTACATCGGTTCATGCTTGACGAAACTGTAGATTACTTGTTAGACACTATAATAAGTCGGTTGCATGATTAAAAACTTCCAAGTTGGTTCTTATGTATCTAATAGTATCGTGTCTATAAAAAAGACAAACTGTTATTTAAAATACCTCAACTATTCAGCTGTTAGCCCTGCTTTAACACCCGATAGACCGTAGCCACCCCAACACCAACCGCCTTAGCAATCTCCTCTTTCGTCATATTGTTTTGACTGGCTAATTCTTTAATACGATTGTGTTTCGTTGTATTAGGCTTCTTACCAGTGGGCTTATAACCACTGTTCGCCAACCCCTGCTTAATACGCTCTCTACGCTTATCGTTATCAAGCTTTGCCATCGTTGCTAATAAGTCGATCAGCATATGGTTAATCACTGTTAGGATCTCATCTGTCATGCCTTTACTTACCGTATGCGTAGTTGGTAGATCAGCCACCACCAATCGCAAGCCCTTGTCTTTGATGCGCTGCTTTAGAATTGCAAAATCATCTTGAGATAGCCTGCTTAATCTGTCCACGCTTTCAACCAGCAGAATATCGCCTTGATCAGCGTCCTTTAATAGCTTAGCTAATACTGGCCTATCGAGCTTTGTACCACTGAAATGCTCAACGTACTCAACAAGGTTATCGTTATAGCTTTGGCTAAAGCTAATCAAGTCAGACAAGGCTCTCTTAGCGTCTTGATCCTTAGTGCTGGCTCTCACATAAATACGAACGGTCATAACGCCACCTATATTATTTAGACTTATAAATTAATGTCCATTGATAATATCATGATATTAATATCATTTAATAATAGAAATAAGTCTAATGATAGATAGAGTATCGTTTAGAGGTTTTATTTTTTAGGTATAGGCTAATGATAGGAAAAAAGCACAGCAGGCAGTCTTATAATTCAAAAGTCTGTTATAAGTGGTTCCATTATACCAGTCTGTTTTAAGTGGTCTGTTAATAGGTTTGAGGGGCGAAATAACTGGTTCCCTTGGGGTATAGCTTTTGAAACCATTCTTCTTTATATTGTCACTTAGACAGGCTGGGCATTTGATGTATAGTGTCATTTGCATTTCACTATTTATCAATTTCTCAGCCTGTTTTTTTCCAGCCTACTTTTTGAACCACCACCCGGATATAAATGTAGCTATGAATAAAACAACTTTTAAAATATCGAAGATGGACTGCCCTTCGGAGGAAAACCTAATCCGAATGAAATTAGAGGGCCACTCGAATATTGAACATCTTGAGTTCGACATTCCTAACCGTCAATTAACTGTGTTTCATCATGACAATATAGAAGGGATAGAGACTGCTATTCATGACCTAAAATTAGGAGACACCCTACTCTCGACCGAAACCATTGACCCCTCTGATCCCAACAATAATTTTAAAATTGATGCTGATTCTAGTCACAAAAAAGATGCTGAGCAAAGAAAGCTACTATGGATAGTGCTGGTCATTAACTTTGCTTTCTTTATTATTGAAATGAGCACGGGACTGATTTCTCGTTCGATGGGGTTGGTCGCCGACAGCTTAGATATGTTAGCAGATAGCTTCGTGTACGGAATTAGCTTATTTGCGGTCGGTGGAACGGTCATTAAGAAAAAACGGATTGCTAGAATTGCCGGATATTTTCAAATTACGCTAGCGATTCTTGGTTTTTTAGAAGTACTAAGACGTTTCTTTGGCAATGAGCAGTTACCTGACTTTTCTACCATGATAGTCATATCGATTCTTGCGCTAATTGCAAACTCGATTTGCCTCTATTTACTACAAAAATCGAAAAGCAAAGAAGAAGCCCATATGCAAGCCAGTATGATTTTCACTTCAAACGATGTGATTATCAATTTAGGGGTAATTGTTGCAGGGATTTTGGTTAATTGGTTACACTCTAGTACGCCTGATTTGATTATTGGTAGCATCGTATTTGCTTTAGTTATTCAGGGCGCCTTTAGAATATTGAAGTTGAGTAAGTAGCCAAGCCTAATAACTGAAGCAAATAGCTCAAGTAAGTAGCTTAATTAAACCGCTAAGTGTAAAGTAACTGGGTTTGAAGCAAATAAACATCATAAGGATATGAGACCTCAAGCAATGATTGAACAAACTTTAAATCTAGTCACCACCAAAGACCATCAGCAAGTTGCCGTTTGGCGAATAATAGATGATGAAGTCTTTGATAAGGATCTGGTGGTGGTCAACTAATTTAGGACGCTAATAAAATTCAAACCTACATCGCCATTACTTATAACCCTGAGTCGAGAACGGATAATAATTATAAGCGTTGGGGCAACTTTTATGACCGCCAAGATCTGTTAGTAGGTGACGAGTTGTGTCAGGTGGTTAATTTTCAGAGACCTTCCTAAATTTTGTGTAAGTATTTAATCTAAACGTCAGTTACACAGAATCTGGGATGGTCTCTTCAAGTCCTCACTAGCGCACCGATCATAGATAGAATATCTATGGTAAGTACATCATGAAGTACACTGTGGCTATCTCAGCAAGTTGAAACCTTAATACCATTAGCTCACAGCCAAAGATTCAAGTCCTCACTAGGGGACCGAACCAGTGAAGGCACCTGATTGATTCGCCATAGGTATAGGTTAATGATAGAGCGCTTAGAGTGGTTTTACTGCATCAGTCCATTTTAAATATTCTGTTAGCTCTGTCATTGGTTTAGATAAGCGATCCTTCTGAATCATGTTTTTATATTCTCATTGTCGTATTTCTCTCAGAATTTTGGATCTACGATAATAATAGGACGTTTCAACATTCTTTGTTTTTTTAGCTATTGACATTAATTAATCAAAAAATCGACGTAAGATCCTAGGGATAATGACATCGTCAATGTTAGGAGCTTTATTAGTTATGGAAATGCCTAGTGGGCCGAGTAGCAAAAAACCTTTAACTTGCTTGCTTTTACTTTTACCAGTTATACACCAACATGCAAAATGTTCGCAGTTATTGAACGCAAGATTATATTTATCTTCGCTAACACGTTCTAGGGCACGAACTATAACTTCCGTTGGGGAATACTTAACAACACTTCTTGGATATTCAACAACATCGTAATGTTTCTCCCCTCCCAAGAAATCAGAAAAACTTGTATATCTTATCTTACCTTTCTTTCCAGGTTCTGCGAATCCAGAGTAGTGAACCACTTTATTAGCACCAAAATAAATACCATGATGCGTGTAACCTGGGCGATTCACTTTAATATGTGCACCCACATTTGGCATTTTCATAAATAATCCTATTTTTATTTTTCAGTTGAATATGTTAGATTTTTAATCAACTCGCAACACTTCTCCACAAGAAGATTTAAACATAAACTCAATTTCTCTTCATATGTCAATTACACCTTCCCGCCCACGCCTTTAAACTTCTCAACAAAGGCTGCAATTTTCTGTAGAACGCTTTGCTTCTTGGTTAAGTATTGCGGATTAAGTGGACTCAGTTTAGGCAAAATAGCATTTAACTCTGTACCGTTTTCGCTGGCGTACTCACGCTTTAAAGAAGCGGTGATATAACGCTTAGCAGCTTCTTCATTCAAGTTTTCAGCGGCAATCATATCTTTGACTTCACGTTGCTGTTCTACCTGAGCATAGCTAAAGAAGGCATCAATAATGCTGGATTTATCAGGGATGCTATCTAAGTTGGTTTGATTGATGAAATCGACCACTAGGCTCTCTTTAGCACGGTTGCCAAGACTTGCCCGAATCAAACGTCGTACTTCTTCAACCAAGGCAGACTTGTCCTTGGTATTTTTATTATGCTCAAAAATCAATTCAAGGATATAATCCAGATTGATCTCTTGTGATTTGAGCAAATCTATCTCAAACACCACATCATCCCAATCAATCGAAGACTCATCTTGCTGGTCACCCGCTTTTTCACGGCGTAGCCAATCGCGTATGTCGTTATAGGTTGAGCGATAATCTTGTACGGTACGTTCAGCAGGTACCTTAATGGCTTGCATAGCGGCTAAGTCATCGTCGTTTAGGTAATGCTCATCCTTAAACGTCTCAACAGCGTCAGCATCGGTCACATCTAAGTCTTGCAGTGCTTTTAGGCTTGCAAACTCATCATAGTTTTGTAAGATGTTCTCGACACGCAAATACTCCCCGAATAACTTGGCAAAGTCCTTCTTGTCAGACTCTTTGACAATCTCATCAGGATTAGGGAAGCGTTGTTGTAGCTCTTTGACCACTTCCAAATAACCACGGCGAGCTTTGCCGGTGGCGATATCAGTAAAGCCTTCTAAATATTCCTTATAGCTCTTTTCTAACACCACGTTTTTAGTATTTCTATCACCAAACAAGGTGATGGCATCAATGGTTGCTTTTTCTAAGTCACGAAATGTCACGATGTTGCCAAACGTTTTGGTAGCATCATAGATACGGTTAGTACGTGAGAACGCTTGCATTAAACCATGATAACGAAGGTTCTTATCCACGAATAGGGTGTTCAAGGTAGGCGCATCAAAACCTGTTAAGAACATACCAACGACAACCAGTAAGTCTACTTCCTGCTTAATGACACGCTCAGCAAGGTCGCGGTAGTAGTTCTGGAAGGACTTGCTGTCTACGCCATAGTTGGTTTTAAACATCGCGTTATAGTCGCCAATAGCACTGCTTAAAAACTCTTTGGCACTGCTGTTCATGGCAGTCGGCTCAAAACCTTCATCGGGGATATCACCTAATGCATCCTGTTCTTCATTGGCGGCAAAAGAGAATATGGTGGCGATCTTTAACGGTTTGTCGCTGTCCTTTTGCAACTGGTTTAAGGTTTCATAATAAGCCTTAGCAGCGTCCACACTACTGACAGCAAACATAGCGTTAAAGCCTTTACCACCAGACTTTAGACGGTGGGTTTTTTGCCTATAGTGCTTTAACACGTACTGCGATATCTCTTGAATACGATCAGGGTGCAATAACAGCTGCTTGTTTTCTGCTGCGGTGAGCTTCGTCTCGTCCTGCTCGCTTTCAATGCCGCTAAACTGGGGCCGTACATCGTTGTAATCGACTTTAAACTTCAATACCTTTTCATCACGAATGGCATCAGTGATGACGTAGGAATGCAGCTCATGACCAAACACTCCAGCGGTAGTCTCAGCTCCTAATGCGTTCTCAGGGAAGATTGGTGTACCCGTAAAGCCAAACTGATAGAACTTTTTAAACTTCTTCTTCAGGTTTTTTTGCGCTTCACCAAACTGGCTGCGGTGCGCCTCATCAAAGATAAACACCACCTGTTTGCCATAGATGGGTAAGTCGCTGTCGCCTTTGATCAAGTTATTCAATTTTTGAATGGTGGTAACGACGATTTTATTGTCGTCTTTCTCAAGGTTAAGCTTGAGCCCTGCGGTACTGTCTGAGCCATTGACGCTATCAGGGGAGAAGCGTTGATACTCTTTCATGGTTTGGTAATCAAGATCTTTACGATCGACCACAAAAAACACTTTATCAATGAAGGGCAGTTCAGTCGCTAAGCGAGCTGCTTTAAAGCTGGTTAAGGTTTTCCCTGAGCCTGTCGTATGCCAAATAAAGCCACCACTCTCAAGGGTGCTCCAGTTTTTGGCCTGATAGGCGCTGTTTATCTTCCACAAAATACGCTCAGTTGCCGCAATTTGATAGGGACGCATGACCAATGAGGTATCACTCACATCAAAGACGGTGTAATGCATCAGCACGTTTAACAGGGTGTTTTTTTGGAAGAAGGTAGCGGTAAAGTCTTTTAAATCTTTAATTAAGGTGTTGTCTGAGCGCGCCCAATTCATGGTGAAATCAAAGCTGTTTCTATTGCGCTTGGTGGTATTGGCAAAGTAGCGCGTGTCGGTGCCGTTTGAGATCACAAACAGCTGTAAGTATTTAAACAAGGAGTTATCAGAGTTAAAGCTCTCTTTGCTATAACGATGCACTTGGTTAAAGGCTTCGCGGATGGCAACGCCGCGCTTTTTAAGCTCAATTTGTACCAATGGCAAGCCATTGACCAAAACAGTAACGTCGTAGCGATTCGCCTGTGAGCCTGTTTGAGCAAACTGCTTGATCACCTGTACCTTATTGCGTGGGATATTTTTCTTATCAAGTAGCGCAATATTTTGAATATGTCCATCGTCAAACACAAAGTCATGAATATGATCATCATGAATCTTACGCGCTTTATCGGTGCTGTTATCACTAGGATTATCGAGGTACGCCATTACAAAACGTTGCCACTCATCATCTGTGAACTGCACGTCATTTAAGGCTTGCAGCTGAACACGCACGTTAGCGAGCATCGTTTCAGGTGAGTTTAAGCCAGCAACGAACTCATAACCTTGGTTTTGTAGATCTTTGAGCAATTCGCGCTCTAAGTCGTCTTCGGTTTGATAGCCGCCATCGGGCTGATCACACTTGGTATATTTATTGAGGACGATAAAGTTATTCGATTCAGCAATGGTTTTGGTCTGTTTAGTCATGATTGGCGACCTCAGGCTTTGGGAAACTCAATAGCAGCTCACGATAGTATTCATATTGCTGCTGACGCAATTCAATTTCACGCGGTAAGCCTTCGGTGAGAGAGGTGGTTAAGGCGTCGAATTTGTCAAGGATAGCGACGATGCGTTGTTGTTCCAGTAAGGATGGAATAGGAATTTTAACTAGTTTTAATACATTTGCATTAAACTGTGGTTGACCTCCACCAGATACCAGCTTTTTGGCTTGACTCCAAAAAAGTGTACTCTGTGCAAAATGCCAATAGTATTTTGGATCAATAATATTTTCATCAAAGCTTAATTTGATTAAAAACCCTGCGTATATAGCAGGGTAATTCTCTTCAAAAAGCATGGTTTTACCATAAGTTGCACCTGTACGAGCCATTAACAAGTCATTTCTTCTCAAAATAAATTTTTCGTTAGACTCTAAAATATCAACATACTTTGCATTAACAGCAATTAGTTTGCCACTAAAGTCTATATCAGAAATTCTTACAAACCTTGCATTTCCAGTATCTTGAGCTTTAGCAACATAACCATAAGTAAAGTTGCCAATCTTTCCTAACTCCTCCCATTCAACATTATTTTCATTTGCTGTTAATAATTTTTCAGAATAATAGGCATATTGCTGTTTACGTGCTACAAGCTCTGCGGTAAGCTCTGCGGTAAGCTCTGTAAATGCGTCTAAAATTCGGACGATTTCGGCTTGGATTTCTAGTGATTTTTTTGGATTACTTGGGCATGGAATAGGGACAAGTAGCTTTTCTTTCAAATTGTTGGAACTCAAATTAGGTTGAGCTCCGCCACCAGATAACATATGGAGGAACGATGTTTTAGTAAGCAAAAAATGATATAAGTAGCGGTTATTGATTATTTCTATTCGAGGCTCAAATTTACCAACACGTTGATTAAGGTACGCTATTTCATCTAAGTTAAAATACCCTATTTTTCCTGTTGTTGCTCCAGACATAGCTATTAAAATATCGCCCTTAACAACTGAGTAGTTAAGAGGGTTTCCGCTAGTGTAATCGGTTGGATCAAAATATTTAACATCAGATAAATCTACATTTTTACCATCAACGTTAGTAATACGAATAATAGGTAACCCAGTGTCTCTGAATAAGCTACTTTTAAATGCAAAACCATTCTTAAAGTTACACACTTCTCCCAAAGGCTTCCATTCAACCTCAACACCATCAAGCAGTTTTTCCATATAACTTAAATCACTCATGCTTCAATCTCCGCAACGATGGCATCGATATCGGCACGGAGCTGAGTAATCTTGGCAACCGTGGTTTTTAGCTCAGCATTAATAGTAGTTATATCAATCACTTCACGTGTATCTTCCGCATCCACGTAGGCGCTGACGGATAGATTATAGTCGTTAGTAGCAATCGTGCTGTTATCAACGCTCACGGCTAAATAATCGCTGTCTGCCTTGCTATCAAACAACTGCATAATCTGCTCAATGTTTGCCTCAGTCAGGATATTGGTATTGGTTTCTGACTTAAATAATTGACTGGCATCGATAAATTGCGTTTTGTTATCGGTTTTGTGCTTTGATAATACTAAAATATTGACCGAAATCGTTGTGCCAAAAAATAGGTTGGGCGCAAGGGAGATTACCGTTTCTACATAGTTGTTATCTATCAAATATTGGCGAATTTTTTGTTCAGCACCGCCACGATAGAAGATGCCAGGGAAACAGACTATTGCTGCTCGTCCCTTACTGGATAAGTAATTGAGCGCATGAAGCACAAAAGCAAAATCCGCTTTTGATTTGGGTGCTAGTACACCAGCGGGCGCAAAACGTTCATCATTAATCAGGGTTGGATCGTCGCTACCTATCCATTTCACTGAGTAAGGTGGGTTAGAGACAATGGCATCAAAGGGTTTGTCATCACCAAAATGCGGATT
This sequence comes from Psychrobacter sp., assembly GCF_036731945.1. GTDB lineage: Bacteria > Pseudomonadota > Gammaproteobacteria > Pseudomonadales > Moraxellaceae > Psychrobacter. The sequence goes on along the minus strand of NZ_DAINDI010000010.1, from coordinate 47,863 downwards.
TAACAACGTATTGCCCAGCACGATATTAAACTTATCGTAGTTGATGTTGTGCAAAAACATATTCATACGGGCAAGGTTATAAGTGGTGTGGTTGATCTCCTGACCAAAAAACCCTTCTTCGATGATATGGTTATCAAAATGCTTTTTAGCTTGCAGCAACAGTGAGCCTGAACCTGCGGCTGGGTCATAAATCTTATTAACCGTTTCCTGCTTATGCATGGCGATTTGTGCAATCAGCTTAGAGACGCTTTGCGGGGTAAAAAACTCACCCCCTGATTTACCAGCATTGGCGGCATAGTTCGAAATCAGATACTCGTAAGCATCACCAAATAAATCGATTTGATTGTCAGCGAACTGGTCTAATTTAAGTCCTGCAACGCCTTTAAGCACCGCTGCTAAGCGCGTGTTCTTATCGGCAACGGTATTACCTAAACGATTACTAGTAGTATCAAAATCAGCAAACAAGCCTTTGATATCTGGCTCTGAGGGGTAGCCATTGGCGGAACCTTCGATCGCTTTAAAAATAGCCGCTAAATCCGTATTCAGGTTTTCATTTCTGTGCGCATTGGCGGCAATATTGGCAAACAGCTGACTTGGATAAATAAAATAGCCTTTAGTCTTAATGGCATCGTCTTTAATATCATCAGTAATCACATCATCAGGAAGTGCAGCATAATTGACGCTATCATCGCCTGCTTCAATATAACTGGAAAAATTCTCACTGATAAAACGGTAGAACAAAGTACCCAATACATACTGCTTAAAGTCCCAGCCATCGACTGAACCACGAACCTCATTTGCAATTTGCCATATTTGGCGATGGAGTTCGGCACGTTGTTGGGTACTTGTCATGATAAAATCCTATAGAAATAAAAGAGGAACAGGTTAAAAAGTGGGTATTACAATACTTGATTCGTTGGTAATCATTGAACCATAGCAATTTTTTATTTAAACGGAGATCAAATTTCTAAAATACTGGTTAGTCGGTTTAACCATCCGTCAAATTCGATACTGCTTTCAGTTAATTTAAATGATCCTGATGGGTGTTTCATTCTCCTTACTACTCCAAAGGTTTCTAGGTATTCGTCTGTAGGCCAATTGATTGAGCGTTGGACTATTAACTGTAATGTTTTCTCAAGTTGCTGATCCCATCGTTCAAAATCTTTTACTTTAATTACTAGTGTTGATAGCATTCTATCAGTGTCATTCATATCAACTTCTAAAATGATAAAATAAGCTGTTTTGGTCTTTAGTTGTAGTTCAAGCAAAGATCGATTATTACCGTCTGTCGTTCTATGTAATCTCGATCGACCAACCGCTGGTAAAAAATGTAAATTTTCATCATAGTAAATTTCCTTTGCCTCAGATAGTCTCTCGATAAGCATCTTAAAAGCTTCAAATCTTCGCATATACAGCTGTAGTTCATCACTTTGGTCATCTAGGCCCGAAAAGTCAGCTTGGCAAGCTGTACCGTCGATTGTAGCCTCATCAGTACTTAGATCTAACACTACAAACTCATCATTAGAATCAATATCTGTGTCAACTCTTCCTTTGGACCTTCTTTTCGCGATTTTCCGAGTCTCGATAGGGCTTATAAAACTAAAAGAGGTTTTTGGAATATCTAATTTTTTTACTTTAGTATCAGTGTTTGCATCATGTTGGTCGTCAATAGAATCACTCTCAGTAAGATCAGGTCTTCCCGCACTACCGCCTTTATTGCCTGGTTGTGCACCGACTTTGAACTTATCGCTATAAAAATACACTTTTTCAGATAAAGAGGATTGAATGTTACTAATACCTATAATCTCATGGACGTAATAATTATTAGTTTTATCATCAAACCAACCTCTAGTCTCTAGTGATAGGTTATCAAGTTGAGGTGGTTGAAAATGAAAAAACCAGGTTTTGCTGCCATCTCTGTCTAGTACTTCTGCATTATATAATCTAGCAATACTCTCATATGAAGTACGGGCGTTATCATCTAATAAAACCCATGCTAATAAGCGTCGCGCGCCTTCACTATCGAAGGTTTTCAGTGGCAGAGTACAAATAGGGAGTATATTTATTAGTATGTAGTTATCTGCTTTTTTTTTAATCCAGAACTCTCGGCTTAATATACCGTTATCAATACAGTTTCGGGCGAGATAAGCGTTATGAAAAAATAGAATTCTCGCAATTTCTATTTGAGGTATATGAACTTTCATACTAGGAGAATGATGACTGTGGTAGTCGAATACAAAGGTATTACTACCACTTTCTGAGTCGAAGCCTTTTTGCCAGCTTGAAGTCGATATACCATCTAAGTTCATTAAATAGCCGCCTTTACGGGCCTGACCATCGTTAGGATTTATATACCTTCTTTTTGCGAGAGCTGGTAAGTTCGATAGCCTAGTATGTTTTAGAAGATTTGTTTCACCGTCTCTTACGCATAATTCTACATTCCACGACTTCAAGTGATTGTGCTTAAAAATTTTACCAATGTATCTTATCTGTACATTTTTCGGAAAACTCCTAATTTTCATAAACTTACCTTAGCTATTTCCTTGATGGTAATATTATTAGCCACTTCTAAAAATCTATCAGTCAGAGATGTCATTCTCTGTTCACTTAACTTTGCTTGTCGTAATACTACCCAACGTGAAAGAGCTTCTTTTTTGCCAATACTTTTAATCAATACACGACTTACACGTCTAATCTGATAGTCGCTCACATCTTCACTATACCGGCCCAAGAAAGCCGCTACGAGTGGTAGTTTATCTAAGTTTTTTTCGACTGTAGCAATGGAGTTGGTTTGCTGCATCCACCATTTTTTTGATCTACGCGGTGTTTGCATATCCCAAATCACTTCTTTATTTTTTTCAACTAACAAACGTACTGTTTTAATATCACGCTGATTCCAGTTGATTTTTGTTCCTTCAGGAATATGGTACTTATGATTCTTTTTATTAGTATGCATCAACCATGCTTTATCATTACGATATAACCACGCATAAAGTGCTCGATCGACCGAACGAGCACTTTTTATACTTTTTTGTTCTCTTAGGAGTTGTATCCAAAGATCACGCTTAGATAGGAGGATGGTGAAATCAATATGCTCAGGCAATGTTGCTTCAATTTCAGCTTTAGGCTTTTCAGGTTTTTGAGATTTTACTAACCTTATTATTTCTGGGAATGACCAATCATCACTTATTAGAGCTTCAATAACAATAATATGTTCTAAGTAGCTGAATGATTTCCTGTGCTTACGGAATATGCCATGAAGCCAACTTGTCTCTGTCCCTAAATGATTTAGACTATATTGTTCAAGTAAACTATCAGACCATCTGTTTTTTACTTTATCAACAATTTGGTCATAATAGATATGCTTTGTACCTCTAAGACAGCCACTATCTAAAGCAAGCTTTCTATAAAAATCACTCCATTGCACATAGCTAGGTGAAGTCTGGCTCGGCAAATGAAAAAGCTCATTTATCTTTTCTGCAATGAACATATCATCTGCACTAGACGATATTTGAATATTAGGTTTACAGTTGTGCGGATCAGGAGCGATAAAGTCATGGCGAGCTACTGATCTATACTCGTGAGAAGAATTTAATAACTTTCCATGTTTTAGGCAACAAGTTAATCCTTGAATTTGCCATAGTCTTGACCAGTACCACTCTCCATGATTAGCCAGTTGTTCATCAAAACATCCAGGGCAAAACCTTAAAAATTTAATCGGCGGTAATCGCGAAGCATTTTTACCAATGGCAAGATGAATAGCTCCTTGAGACTGTTCACCCATCCAATGCATACATTTCTGTCTGCGCTCTTCAGGAATAAAAGGGGCGTACAAAGGGAACAAAGTATGTTTATAGGCTAATGTATTAACATCATATAGACCAGTAGGGTAGTGTTTAGTGATTTTAGATAAATGGCACGGTATATCAACAGTTGCTACTACCTTTCTATCTCCAAAAACATCATCGAGCAGTTGTTTTGGACTGGTGATTCCTGATCTTACTTTTGAGCGAGCTACTGTGCTATAGATAAGTTCATCAGGGTAAGGAATGGGAAAATTTAGCACGTCAACTTACCTTATGTAGCCAATCATTTATATCAAAAACAAGATTAGTGGACGTTTTTAAATGATCATACAACTTCTCTTCTTTGTTCTTTTGGCTGAACTGAAAGCGTAAATCTTCATTGTCCAAAGTATGCCAGTCTTTTTGTTTCAGAAGACTAGCTTTAGCTTTCGAGCTACGGAGTTTTATTTTTTTTGTTGAAATGGACTCATCAAGCTTTTCATCTTTCAACCATTCTAGAACTACAACGATCAAATCAGATAAAGATGCATTAGGTAGCTCTTGAATGACCTTTTTGACCGTAGGCACTAATAGGGGAGATTCCTGACCAATATCAACTAACATGCGGTGTAATCTGATACTCATCTCATGTCCCTGATACTCAGAAACTTCATCAAACTCTGCTCTCCTTTCCTGTAGGTGGGATTGAAGCGTTAGGAGCTTTTTATCAATATCGGGTATCACTAGATCTGAGAACTGAGCAATTTTATCAGCTCGTCCAGATCGTAGGGCGTCGATCATAGGATGAATAGGTCTAAGGTCTTCATCGTAAGTAGTTTGCAGTAAAGGGACAGTAATGCGTTCTATACCATGATCTATAGCTCGTAACTGGGCTAAATGCCCTGAGATAGGTCGTACCAACGCTCTCGGACTTGGTTAGCTAAAATAACATCTGCCTTTTTGAGCCATTGAAGCCTCCATAATTTATCGGTAAATTGATTCCATTCTGACCGCCTCATTTTTCCGTCATCTAACTGTATATCAGGTTCCTGCTTCATTTGTTCCCAAAAAACTGACCCAAATCCTGCACCACGGCGAGCAGAACGTAGATCAGCCTCGAAAATAAATCTTGCTTTAGGGGTTCCTACCATAACAACTGGAAGTCCGACAGTATTTACGAGAGTGACAAAAAAATTGAGCATTTTTTCAGCACCGCCAGATTTATTGATACTCAGATGCTGAATCTCATCAATCACTAATATTCCGATGGCGTGATGATTAGAGATTTGTCGCATCAAATTCAGTAGTGTTTCAATACCATGACGTTTTAACGCATATTTCTTTTCGTAATTAGAGTCTAACGCTTGATCAATTGCCCTAAAAAAGTGAAGGCATAGGCTTTTAAGTGAACCATCATGCGGACAATCTACTCTTAGGTAGACAATTTGAGTAAAGTTTAATTCTGAATGATAAATGACTTGAGGGTAGGTTGATAAAATCTTATTAAGCGTGGTTGTTTTACCGCTACCTGAACAACCTATAAATGCCAGACTACGAGCAGTCGAAGTTGATGTTGGAAACCTAAATGAATCATCTTCACCTGACATTAATCTTTCATAACCATTCTGAAGACGAGTATTTAAGGAGCCGTCTTTAGGGTTACGCCCTACATACCCCTCACGAATCATTATTGATAGTTTCTTTTCAAGGTCAATATGGCGATTAATAGGATAAAAAAACTGTCCCATCATTTGTGATATCAAATGAGCTCTTACTGATGCAGATGCCTGGGTATCAGAAGTCGTGAAATTTATGACACCTTGTATTTTTTCTGCAACTTGTCTTGGCTCTAAAACTGCAGGCAATGCTTCAATAAATGGATTCCCTTTATAGGAACCAAAGCTTTCTCTGTAGACAGCATTAATCATCGTTAGCCTCAATCATTTGCCATTAGTCATCATCAGATAAAATGTTATGGTAGATAGGGTATTTTAGTGCCAGTTCTTCATCACTTAATTGGCTTTTATTCTGTTCTTTTGTTATTGTTTTAGGCAATTGGATTATCTTACCTGTCCGAGCTTTGTTCTTTTGTCTGCTTTGCCGCTCTTCATCTTTAGCCTTTCTTCTATTATCGTTAATATTGGCTAACTGGGCAGTCTTAGTTTGAAATGTTTTGGGTTTAGACTTTATGGCTTTTTGTATAATCCTCTCATTTTCTCGCTCAAGTTCTTCTAAAGCTAAACTACTTTTGGTTTCTTGTGTTGCAAATGTCTTTTTCTGTTCTTGCTGAATCTGCCAAACTTCCCAAAAGCTACAGTCTCTAAACTCTCTAGACCGATCAGATAAATGAGCTTGCCAATACTTCAGGCTATCTTTTTCATAAAAAACATAGAGTGTATTTGCATCAATGGGGTCGTAAGCAACCACTAGCGATTTAGGCCTATTAACTGCGTTTTTTCGGTGGAGCCAACCCTGTTCTCTTATTTCTGCACAAATATAGTAATTACCAAAAAGCTTAATACCTAAATCTGACAAAGTGCCTTTTTTTCTAGGCAATAATGCAATGTGTAGAGACTTCTCTGACACAGAGCGTAGCTTGCCTGTTCGATGTTGTAGCCCCCAATTCCACAGTTGAAGAGGAACTGCTGGTAAGTCTGATGGCATATCACTATCTCTATCATAATTTTTTAATTGATGAGTGTTGTTATGCATTAAAATAGAGTTAATCATGATTTTAGTGAAGTCTGATATTGTTAAACTAGCATCTAAACGATAGTCTCTTCCGCCTTTCTTTTTTTCTTTCACACCTGTGACAACTCCTGGTGCAAACGGTTTAAACTTTGCTTGCATGGTTTTGAAATAGCGTTCAACAACAGGTTTTAAATCTCCACGATAAGGTGGCGTATTTTCTATTCGAACAGAAAAGCTCTTTTCTAAGGTTTCAATTTGATGGCCGAGTAGTTCTCCACGATCTGCGAGAATTGCGTCAGGTAGCCCTATACATGGCCAATCATCTGCAGTGATATTAATTCCGTATTGCTCACAATACTCTTGTTTATCAGTAACTGCCATTTTTAAAGCTTGTATGCTAGTAGCATATGAGGGGTTTTCAAAGCCAATATAGAAACCTGCAATCATGCGGCTGAATACGTCAGCAACAAAATAGATCACTGGGCGACCTACAATGCTCTGTCTGTCTGAGTCAGACAACAGATAAATATCTGCGATTGTAGCGTCTATCTCATAGCGTGAGCCAGGTCCAAGCACTTGAGTGTTGACAGTGGAGCTCAACTGCCTAATATCTTTGTTATAACTTATTTTGTTATGTCTGGCTTTAAGTTTTTGAACAGAAGTAAATTCTCTATGATAAAAATACTTGAACTGCCAGATGCTAGGAAATTCTTCTTCTTTAGCATCAGGATTTAAAGATCGATATATGGTTTTAAATTGTCGATAAGCATAGAGGATCGTATGTTGTTTATCATTTAGCAAATATCTATTGATAGTTATAGAGAATAATCTCTCGATTTCACTATTAATTATTGCACCAGAGCCTTCTTTATAAATTCTTGGTCTACCCAGTTTTGTGTTTTGTGTAGTACGTTTTTTACCTTTTGCACCCGAATTTTTATAGCCTGGTAGTAATGTATTAGGAGTTTGTCCTCTCTGCCAATAGCGTCGTAGTAAACGATATACAGTTTGCTTCGTGCTTTTATTTGATTTAATAATTTCATTTATGGGGTTTGCGCGCTCTGCTGGAAGGTAATATAGATCATGGCTGACTATAGGTTTTATAAGCTCGTAGTTGCTATCACGTTTTAACTGAGCAGTACTACCATCTTCAGGATTTTGCAAAATCAAATCGTGATAAGGGTCGTCAACTAAATAGCAAACGTCTTCTTCAATAAGGTTAGTTAGATCTTTAAAAGAGATTAACTCAGGTAACGCAGATACTTTCTCGATCTCAATCCATACGATCTGCTCAGACAAAAGACTTAATATTCTATATTTCTCCCCTTGATTGTTATATACATCATTGATTCGAAACATAACGAATCTCCTCAGTTATTAGGCTCCAGTCGTTAATATTAGTGATCTGAATATCACTACATTTTAACCGTCTAAAATCTATAAGAATGTTAAAGGTAAAAAATCTAAGTGCTAATAGTTTTCTAATTTCGTTTAAAGAAGCTCCTAATTCACCAAAATAAGCGCTATCAATCTCTTTACATAGGTCTATTATTCTCATTGAAGGCGTTTGACTGAACTGACTGACATAGAAGTCTAACTTTTCTTCAATATTGAGAGGAATCTCACTATTCGACTCTGGGTATAGCCACGCAATATTATTTTGGATAATTTTAGGAATATCTTTTTCAGTAATTATTTGCCAAGGTATACCTTTGGATTGCCAGTAATGACGTTCAATTTCCAGCTTTTCTATAGTTCGAATATCATCTAAATCTTTTGAGTATTTAGCTTGTAATACGAATTGGCTATAGTTTTCATTGGAACTGACTACATAGAAGTCTGATGTCATTATGTGTATATCACCTCTAACGCTCGGATGCTTAACCTGCTTCTCTTCTGCAATTGTAAGGGTATCGTCGTAATTGAGAGGAAATTGTTCTCTAATATCAAGAACTATGGGGCTCCATTCAAGAAAAAAAAATGTAGCTAGTTCTAAATCTGAGAGTAAATGATGAGTTCGTTTTGTTTTATGACCGAAAACTCTATGAGAGCGACCTGATGAAGATATGTCAGAGATTTTTATCCAAGGCTTATAATCGGCGAGCTCACCTTGACCTCTACCTTCTTTAAGCCATTTTTCTTGTTTTTTTGAGAGCATAAAAAACCCCTGCTAATATTGATTTAACAATAGCAGGGGTAAACGTCATAATCAATAGTATGATACTTTATTACTCAGTATGATACTTTATTACTCAGTATGATACTTTATTACTCGCTCACAAATCTTTTAAAATCAAATGTTTAGTCTACTCGACCGTGACTGATTTTGCGAGATTACGTGGCTGATCGACGTCAGTACCGCGCATCACTGCGACATGATAAGACAGCAGTTGCACCGGCACGCTATAAACGATAGGGGCAAGCGTCTCGCAAACCTCAGGGACATAAACCACGTGCATTCTATCTTCTGCGACCATCTTACTTTCTTCACTAGCAAATACAAACAGCTCACCATGACGCGCATGTACTTCTTGCATGTTTGCTTTTAGCTTATCAAACATACTGTCTTTGGGCGCAAGTACCACGATAGGCATGTCTTTATCGACCAACGCCAATGGACCGTGCTTTAGCTCACCGGCGGCATAGCCTTCTGCGTGAATATAAGAGATTTCTTTTAGCTTCAGTGCACCTTCTAAGGCAATAGGGAACTGTAAACCGCGACCTAAGAATAAGCAGCTTTTCTTATATTCAAAATGCTCACTCATGGCTTTGATAGGCGCATCGAGGTTTAAGCTGGCATGCAGTTGCCCGCGTAGCGCTTGTAATTGACCTAGCAGAGTGGTTAATTTTTCACCTGTCATACGCGCTTGTACAACACCCACTTTTAACACCAGTAACATCAAAGCGGCAAGCTGAGTGGTAAAGGCTTTGGTAGAAGCGACGCCAATCTCAGGGCCGGCAAGCGTTGGTAAAAAGATATCTGTCTCACGTACCAAAGATGAGGTCGGTACATTACACAAGGCTAAGCTGACGAGGCCTGCTGGCGTATGTTTTTGGATATCTCGTAGCGCCGATAATGTATCCGCCGTTTCACCCGATTGCGAGATGCAAATGACCAAGGTGTTATCGACGACAACAGGATTGCGGTAGCGGAACTCACTAGCAACCTCAACCGAACACGGCACACGAATAAGGCTTTCAAACCAGTATTTTGCCACCAACCCTGAGTGATAACTGGTGCCACAAGCGATGACTTGAACGTGCTTAATGCCTTTTAACTGCGCTTCATGACGCTGCAAAAAGTCATCGCGCAGCTTAGATGGCGCATCACTATCTATTGCCATCTCAATTGTACGGGCAACTGCATCCGGCTGCTCGTAGATTTCTTTGAGCATATAATGTTTGAACTCACCTTTATCAGCATTATGCTGGGCGGCATCAATCTCATGTATCTGACGTTTTACTTTTACGCCGTCTGCGTACACTTCAATGCTATTACGGGTTAATTTGGCGATATCGCCTTCTTCTAGGTACATAAAGCGATTGGTCACGGGCAAAAGCGCCAATTGATCAGAGGCAATAAAATTCTCACCAATCCCTACACCGATGACCAAAGGCGAGCCTAGACGAACGGTAATCAGCTCGTCTGGGCAATCAATATGCACGATGCCAAGGGCAAACGCGCCATGTAATAACGGAATAACTGCGCGTACCGCTTCTAGTAAATCAGGCTTATTTTTGTAGATATCATTGATTAAATGAGCGACGACTTCGGTATCAGTTTGCGAGGTAAACTCGTAGCCTTTAGCAATCAGCTCTTCTTTTAGCTCAGCATAGTTTTCGACGATACCATTATGGACCACGGCAATTTTACCAGATACATGTGGATGGGCGTTACGCTGTGCAGGTTCGCCATGCGTGGCCCAGCGCGTATGAGCAATACC
>NZ_DAINDI010000010.1:36476-37382 GCF_036731945.1 Psychrobacter sp. | reverse complement strand
AAAAATTCAGGATTGACGGCGACGGCATCGACCAACGCTTGTACTTTGCCCACTTGGCGCTCGCGATGCAGCTCGCCATTACGGATAACCGTCAGACCAGCAGAGTCATAACCACGGTATTCTAGGCGTTTAAGGCCTTCAAGTAAGATATTGGCAATATTCCGCTCCGCAACTGCTCCAACGATTCCGCACATAATTATTCCTTAAATTTTATGTTCTCATACCATGTGATTTTGAAAGATACTGATACATGGATAATCATTAATCTGTAAATATAAATAAGCAGCACCACAAATCATTGTCGTACTGCTTTAGTGGTTTTACCATCATTTTTATAGAATTAACTATCAGCGCCGCCTTTATTTTTTAGTCGGACGCTGAAAGTCATTTTTTTGGGTTTGGCGTGCACGGCCAAAGGCTAAGGCGTTATTGTCGACATTTTTGGTAATCACTGAGCCTGCCGCAACCGTTGCGGTATCACCAATGGTTACGGGCGCAACCAGACTGGCATTAGAGCCAATAAAGGCATTGTCTTCGATGATGGTTTGCGATTTATTGACGCCGTCGTAATTACAGGTAATCACGCCCGCACCGATATTGACATTTGTTCCAACCGTCGCATCACCCACATAACTTAAATGATTGACCTTGCTACCTTGACCGATAGTCGATTTTTTAATCTCGACAAAATTACCTACTTTACTGTTATTAGACAAAATAGTATCAGGGCGCAAGTGGGCGAAAGGTCCAATATCGACGCCGTTACCAATGTGCGCACTGTCAATGACGCAGTACGGCTTTAGGTGACAGGCATTGCCAATGTGCGCATTTTTAATCACACAGCCAGCTTCGATATAAACGTTGTCACCTAAGACGCAATCGCCTTCAAATACCACGCCCACATCG
>NZ_DAINDI010000010.1:24853-36466 GCF_036731945.1 Psychrobacter sp. | reverse complement strand
CACATCGACGAATACATCTTGTCCTGCGCTCAAGCTACCACGAATATCAACGCGCGTCGGATCGGCAAACTGCACACCCGCTTCTTGTAAGTCTGCTACTAACTTGCCCTGCCATGTGCGCTCTAAGCTGGCAAGCTGTTGGCGGTTGTTGACGCCTTCAATCTCAAAGCTATGTTCAGGCTCAATCGCGACAATATTAATGCCTTCAGCGACGGCCATTTTAACGATATCGGTGAGATAGTATTCTTGCTGCGCATTGTCGTTAGACAGCTTTGGCAGATATTTATGCAATAATGCATTATCAACGCAGTAAATACCGCTATTAATCTCTTGGATTTTTTGTTCATCGGCGTTGGCATCTTTTTGCTCAACGATGGCTTCAATATTGCCGTCTTTATCGCGTTTGATACGACCAAGACCAAATGGGTTGTCTACCGTCAAGGTCAACATCGACATACCGTCAGTATTGGCAGATTTTAAAGCTGTTAACGTCTGGCAGCTGACCAATGGCACATCACCATAGAGAATCAGACTTTGGCCTTCTTTTGGTAATTCGGACAGGGTGACTTTTACTGCATGGCCTGTGCCTAATTGTTCAGTCTGGGCAATCCACGTAATCGGCAAATGCGCATATTGCTCATTAATGTCTGCTTGCACTTGCTCGCCGCCAAAACCATGAACAATAATGGTGTCATCAACGGTCAATTGATGACAAGTATCAAGCACATGACCGAGTAACGACTTGCCAGCCAGTGTCTGTAGCACTTTTGGCTTGGCTGATTGCATACGCGTGCCTTTACCAGCCGCGAGGATAATTACTGAAAGAGGAGCTGTCATAGTATTCCTAAAAAAGAGCCTACAAATGTAACAAAATATATGTTTGGATTATAACGCAAATTACGATTTAACTAAAACGCTATGTCGTGACATCTTTGTAAATTAATTGTGACGTTAGCTGTCTATAAATCTACCTTAAGTAGCAAGCGATCAAAAATCTAACCGCTAAATAGGTGAGCGATATAAAAGGTAATAAAGTAGAAGTATTTATGGTAAAAACGTTTATTTGAGGCTTAAAGGATAAGCTTAAGTTTAAAAGCTAAAAGGGAAGATAAAGGTATAAATAATCACCCAAACGGCTGCTGCCATCACACCGGCAATAATATCATCGAGCATAATACCCAGACCGCCCGCGACTTTTTTATCCGCCCAGCCAATCGGTGGCGGCTTAATAATGTCAAAAAAGCGGAATAATATAAAGGCGATAATAATCGCTACGATAGTAGGCATTTGGGTGATATTTTGCCAAAAAATGCCGTTGGCGATACCCATGTAAGATAGCGGCAGTAGGGTAAGCCACATACCAGCCCACTCATCCCAAACGATGTGCGGGTTATCGTGACCGCCCATCAGCTCTGAGGTACGACCGCATATCGCATTACCAAGCAAACAAGCTAAAATGGTAATCATCAAAAATGGCACAAAGCCTAGGCTTAATAATGGTATCGCAACGATTAAAGCACCAACCGTACCCCAAGTACCGGGTGCGCGGCGTGGCAGACCACTGCCTAGGCCGATACCAAGCCAATAAATCGAACGGTCAAGCATACTGGCATTGGCAGGTAGAGGCGGGCAATCATTGGCTTGTCGGATATCGGGCTTAGATAGGTTGTGATCAATCATGGGTTAACCTGCAAAATGTTGATAACCCGTCAGATTGGGCCAAGTAGGGAATGGGGCGGGATATGTCGGTGTGACTGCTAGGCCTTGATAAAAAATCTCTGGTCGTACATTTGTAGCAGCATCTGCCTTGTTTACGGCTATGACTTCACCGATACAGGTGACAGGCGTGTTGCTATTATTGTCAATCGGTGGCTCGATATGGGCAGGCAAGGTAAAAGCCAGCTCATAATCATCACCGCCCGCTAACTGACATAATAGGCGCTCAGATAGATCAACGCTTGCCAATGCTTTACTGGTAGGCAGCTGCTCAAGGTGAATGCGCATACCAACGGCACTTTGCTCACAGATATGCCCAAGGTCTTGATACAGACCATCAGAGATATCTATCATCGAAGTTGCGCCAATTGTCGCCACTGCTGCCCCTAAGGCAATACGTGGCGTTGGCATATGCAGCCGATGGGCAAGCTCTATTCCCTGAGCATTATCAGGATGCTGTAAAGCATATGCAGCATCGCCAAGCGTCCCCGAAACATAAATTTTATCGCCGACTTGCGCGCCTGAGCGGTAAACAGCTGGTGTGGACGCAGCAAGCAAACCTTGTGCGCTGACACTGAGCACTAAGTTATCACTGCGCGTGGTATCACCGCCAATAAGGATGACACCAAATAACTGGCAGGCGTGAAATAAACCTTTGGCAAATTCAGTCAGCCATTGCTCATTGGCCAAACGCTCAGGTAAGGCCAATGCCAATAGAATACTATGCGGCGTTGCGCCCATCGCAGCAATGTCTGAGACATTCACTGCGACCGCTTTATAACCAATTTGAAAGGCTAACTGGTTTACGTCATTCCAATCGGCACTAAAATGCCGCCCTTGAACGAGGGTATCAATACAGCTAACCAAGCGTGCACCTGCAGGCAAGCTCATTACTGCCGCATCATCACCAATGCCTTTTTCGACATTGCGTGCTTCAGCAGTGCTGGACAATGACGGTTCAGCTTGCATTTGCGAAAATATACGCTCAATCAGCTCAAACTCGTTCATGGCTAGTCTTTATTGTTTTCATTAGGAGTAACAAGGTTTGAATCATGTAAGCCTACGTCAGCTGCGTTACTATTCTTATCATTGCTAACATCATTGGTAGATGGGTTTTCTTCTACAGCGCTTTCTTCTGCAGATTTGTCATTAACAATATTATTTGGCGCTTCATTTTTTGCGGCGTCGTTTTTCTTATTGATCTTATAGTCCATAATATTCGCTAGGGCTTTACTCGCGCTATTACGTTTAACACTGGCATTATTGGCACTGATACGTGGTTTGTTTGAAGCAGTTGATGTGCTGTCGAGTTCAGACTCAGCAGTGCTTTCACTGGCTTCTGCAACAGCAGTAGATTGAGCTTCAGTCTGCTTAGTATTTGCTTGTGTTGCCGCTTTTTGCGAGGTGCGTAGATTGGCTTTGCTATCGGCATCGACTTCAAGCGCGCGCAATTCAATCGCCATTTTATCAAGGACGGCATTAATCAATTTATGGGCGTCAGTAGCGCCAAAGTGATTGTTTAGCTTCATCGCTTCATCAAGCACGACTTTATACGGAATCTCTAAGCGGTTTTGTAGCTCATACGCCCCAATCAATAAAATAGCATGTTCAACAGTGTCCAATTTATTAATGTCACGGTCAAGATGCTGACTGATAAGGGAATCTAGCGCCTCGATTTGTTCTGGAATATCGCGCATCATTTCATGATAGTAGCCGATATGAACGGTATGCATGGCATTGGTCGCGCGCGTACGGGCAGCGATATCATGCGGCGCATTGTCCTTCCAGCCAAGCTTGCCGTCTTTATCAAAACGGCGGTCGGTAACCAACCACTCATATAGGCCTTGCATCGCAAAGCGGCGAGCCTTACGCACAGCAGTGTGGCTAGTCTTATAAGTCGTTTCACTCATATCAAAGGTTTGCTCACCCGCACTACTGCTCGCGAGACGAGTAGCTTCAGCTTGTGCATCATTGGCTTGGGCGGTTTGTGCAGCGCTAATGGCGCGCTTGAGTTGGTCAGTCATAGGGGGTCAATACCTAAATTTTAAATAACTATCATTTTAAACAACTATCTTGGCGCAAATAACAGGCTTGGCAAAGACAGCAAGTTGTAAGAAATAGTATAAAAGTTGTTAAATAGTAGACGACTGGCAGGCTATGACAGTCGGATATTAAAACGGTGCTTTATAGAACTGTTTATAGTGCTTTTTACTATAGCATTGGCGCTGCGGTCTATATCAAAGATGACATAAACGCCCGCGCCAATTAAATGACGATTAACAGGTTATAAAATGAGGACTTAATTACGCGTCATCATTATTATCATAGTCATCAGCAATATCTAGCTGTGATAGAACCGCTAGCATCTCAAGCACAACCATCGCCGCTTCTGAGCCTTTATTACCAGCTTTGGTACCAGAGCGCTCAATCGCTTGCTCGATGCTGTCAGTGGTCAATACACCGTTGGCAACAGGGATATTATAATCAATTGCAACGCTGCTTAAACCTTTGGCAGATTCGCTAGCGACAAAGTCAAAATGCGGTGTGCTACCACGGATAATCGCGCCTAACGCAATGATGGCGTCAAAGCGATCAGACTCAGCGGCGCGCTGAGCAACGAGTGGCAACTCAAAAGCACCCGGCACGCGAATCACAGTAATGTTGCTACCCAATACGCCATGACGCAGTAGGGCATCGATTGCGCCATCTACCAATGATTCAACGACAAAACCGTTAAAACGACCGACGACGATACCAATGCGGGCATCTTCATTTTGATGCAAATTGCCATCGATATGGGTAATATCATTGCGCTGCTGTTGTAAATTTGACATAAGAAAATCCTTTGAGTAAGTAGCGTTTAAAACAAAATTTTTATGTAAAATCTCGATTGTTTTCAATAGTTAACTGACAAAAATAAATAAGTAGCGCTATGATAGCATTTTTTGCACAGGCATTGATATTTTAGCAATCTTAAAGACGCATCTGTATGCCTTGTTCGGCCATATATGCTTTGGCCTCCTGCACGGTATATTCGCCAAAGTGAAAAATGCTGGCCGCAAGCACGGCATCGACGCCACCTTCTAATACGCCTTCTGCTAAATGTTCTAAATTGCCAACGCCGCCTGAAGCAATAACAGGCACATTAACGCGGCTGGTAATCTGCTTCATTAAAGCTAAATCATAGCCTTTTTTGGTGCCATCGCCATCCATTGAGGTGACCAATAGTTCGCCAGCGCCAAGCTCCGCCATTTTACTTGCCCAAGCAACCGCATCAATGCCTGTTGGTTTACGACCGCCGTGGGTAAATATTTCCCAACGTGGCATAATAATGCCATTAACTTCAATATCTTCAACGCGTTTGGCATCGATAGCGACAACGATACATTGATTACCGAATTTCTGCGCCGCCTCTCCAACGAACTCAGGGGTAAATACCGCCGCAGAATTGATTGCCACTTTATCCGCGCCGGCATTGAGCAAATTACGAATATCAGCGATTTTACGCACACCGCCACCAACTGTTAGTGGTACAAACACAGTTTCTGCCAAACGCTCAACGGTATGGTAAGTGGTATCACGCTCATCATTGGTCGCCGTAATGTCTAAAAAAGTAATCTCATCGGCGCCTTGCTCATTATAGCGTTTGGCGACTTCAACGGGGTCACCTGCGTCTTTGATATCGACAAATTGCACGCCTTTGACCACACGGCCATTATCCACATCCAAACAAGGAATGATACGCTTTGCTAACATAGGGTCTTTCACCTTATAATCAATTTATCCGTAAGCGCTAGTCTAGCAAAATCGCCGCCATATCAGGCAGCTTTTCGCAAGATTATTATGCTTTTAACCAAAGTTTGCTCATGCGCGGTACAATCACTGTCATTACCGTAGCCATTTACTTTCTTATTCCATTGCCATAAGTGAGATGTCATGTCCGTCTATACCCAGTTAACCGATGATCAGTTTGCCGCTTTTTGCCAGCGTTTTGGCGTGTCATTTGCGCGTGCCATTCCGATTACCCAAGGTATCAAAAACTCTAACTGGTTTATTCAGACGACTGACGATGTAGATGGCGCGCACTCTTATGTGTTTACCTTATTTGAAGAGCGTCCACCAGAAGACATCGAAAAGATGGCGGTCATCCTCAATCAATTGGAAGGTAAATTGCCAGTCGCTGCGCCGTTAGCATTGCTTGATTTAGGCGCTGATAGCGCAGAAAAATGCTATGTCATACGCTATGATAATAAAGCGATTACGCTAGTGCCTTGTTTGGCTGGCGCGCATCCACAGCAAACCACGCAAGTAATGTGTCATGAAATTGGCGCCGCTTTAGCCATGCTACATGAGACTTTGCAAGCATTACAGCCTGCGGAAGAATATGGCGTGCCTTTATATCCATGGGTGGAAGTACGCGACCGTGAAATGCAGTTTATGCCCGGTGACGAAGCCAAATTGATGAGCGATATTTGGCGCGCTTACTCAGATTTGCCGCTTACGACGTTGCCAAAAGGCTTATGCCATTTAGACATGTTCGCTGATAATACCTTATGGGACTTATCGTTAAGTAATAGCCAAAAAGGCGCAGCGCGTTTAACGGGATTGTTAGACTTTACCGAAGTCAGCGTCGAGCATTATGTGATGGATATTGCCATTACCATTAATGATTTTTGTACGACTTGGGGCGATGCCGAGCAGGGCGAAACTGTCAATTTTGACCGCAGTAAAATGGCGGCTTTTTTGCAAGGCTATGAATCCAAACGTGCGCTTGGCGAAGATGAAAAACGGGCCTTACCAGTGATGCTCGCCAAAGCGGCGGTGATTTTTTGGCTATTGCGTTTGAACGTTATCCATTACAACCGCACCGAAGGTCGCACTGGCGATAACATCATGGTCAAAAACCCTGACCTGATGAAACGCTTGGCGGCTTACCATTGGTCACATGTTGAAAAAGCGCAAAATACGGTCTTTGTATTGTTAGATAATGAATCAGCGGCGCAAAAAAACACTCAGATAATCGGTATTTTTAGCAATATCACCCAAGCTGAGCAAGCACGTGATAAATTAAGTAATAGCAGTGATTTTGCAATCAAAGAATATACGCTCGACCAATTGGCATAGATTGTTATTGTTCGACCATTCCTGTATCAAAACCATAAAGGCAAATCCCATGACCGATCAAGTTGATAACTGGCACAAACTGGCACGCTACGATACCAATATGCAAGGTGAGCTGCATGCCAACCTGCTGCGTAATAACGGCATTACGGTGTCTCTGCAACCGCTGAGTGCCATGCCGGGTATGAATTCTGGGATTGTGCTGTGGATACAAGATACAGATTTGGCGCATGCGCAGCGTATTTTGGCGAATATCGATACCGATGGGGCAACGCCTTATGAGATGTTTGATGAAGTGTCAGAAGCTACTCTAAACCCTACTTTAAATTCTGCAAAAGACAATAACGGCGGTGAAGTATAAATGTGTCAACTCTTAGGAATGAACTGTAATACCCCAACCGATATCGGTTTTAGCTTTGCAGGGTTTCGCCGTCGCGGCGGCATGACCGACAGTCATGAAGATGGCTTTGGCATTGCGTTTTTCGAGCGCAGTGAATGCGCCAATAATGATAAAACAGCCAATGCCTCGACTGGTCTGCGTCTGTTTCATGACAATCGACCAAGTCATTTGTCGCCCGTTGCCGACTTGGTGAATAATTATCCGATTAAAGCGATGAACGTGATTGCCCATATCCGTAAGGCGACCCAAGGGCAGAATTGCTTGGCGAATACCCACCCCTTTGTCCGTGAAGTCTGGGGCGAGCAATGGGTATTTGCCCATAATGGGCAGATGAATAGCGAGTTTATTAAACGCTGTCAGCGCCTGCAAGATAATGGCAATGCGTCACATTGCCAGCCAGTCGGTAATACCGATTCTGAAATGGCGTTTTGCTATTTGGTCAATCGCCTAAAAAGCAGCTTTAAAACTCGCCCAGATGATCAAACGCTGTTTAATTTTTTAACCACCCAATGTCGTTATCTATCCGCAAACGGTTTGTTTAATTGCCTAATCTCAAACGGTCGATGGCAATTGGCTTATGCTGGTAGCTTATTGTTTTATCTAACACGTAAAGCGCCATTTGGCGAAGCAAAACTGGCAGATGATGATTTGGCCATTAACTTTGGTGATGTGACTACCGATACCGATAAAGTCACGATATTGGTCACCGTGCCATTGACTGAAAATGAAAAGTGGCAACAGTTGGCAGTTAATGAATGTCTGATATTCCAAGATGGCGACGTCATTTATAAAGACAGCCCAAGCCAGCGTAAGTTTTTGACCATTGACGAAGGCATTACGGTAGCACGCGCGGTTGGGGCGAGTGTTTAGAATTGGCAAGTATTTAACGTTGATTAAATATCAGTTAGATATAAGTGCCACAACAACGCTTAAACTTCTCACCTGACACACAAATACACGGCTGCTTTTGGCTGACGGTCATTGCGACCGTAGGATCTAAGAAATACCAACGTACATCATTATTGAGTTTGTCTGTTACTTTTACAAAGGCAGACAACTCATGATGCGCCTGTAACTCATTAGACGTCTTAAAGTAAGCCTTAAACTCAACCTGCGCATGGCGTTTACCTAGCTTTGGCGTATGCGTAATGATTTCCAATCCTGCCCAAACCGTTTCTTTTGCCCAATTCTCAATAGCCTGAATATCTAGCAATTTTTGCTGCGCGGGTAGCGTAGTCTTGACGATGTATTCTGGTTTAACCAACACAAACGCGCTATAACGCGATCGCATAAGAGGCTCAGCAGAGTCTGGCTTTGCACCGTCAATTTTATCAGCTTCGTTATTTAAAAGCCCGTCATGATAAGGCTGACAGCAGTCTTGATAAAGTAACGGTGCGCTAATGTTATCCGATGACGGATTGATTTGGCAAGGGCAGATTGGTAGGGAAAGTGACATTATTTACTCGAGTTATTGGTCATTTTTTAACAGTTTTATACATTTCAATTGAGCCAGTTTTTTATCAATTCTGGCCATAGCCCCAGTTTAAGCTTGGCCCAAGGCGCGGGGTCACGTAGCTGCTGCCAAAACTCAGCAAATGGCGGCGCAAAATAGACCAAGAGCGCAAGGATGACGTACAGGAGCAGATACCACCATTTATCTTTATGCTGATAAAACTTCATCGCTGTACCCGATGAGCGCTTCATTTTCATATTGGACAAATTCACACTATATAACTCATCCAATGTCAAATGCACCATGGCGCCGCCGAATAAAAATAAGCCGTAAAACCAACTGACAGTTAATGGCAGATGTAAAATATCGTAGCTGATATAGGTCATCCCAAGCCCCATTATCGCCATATAGGGTACCGAATGAATGACGCCGCGATGCACGGTCATGTTGGTAAAAATCGAAAATACCACATAACGCATAAAGCCGTAGCCCGCCAGCCACAATGCAATGAGCGCCAATAAACTCAGCTCACTGCGCCAATGCATGACCAGACCAAAGGCAAAAATAAACGAGGTAATATTAAAGCCAAGTTTAATCGGTGTGGAGTTATCAGAATCCAAATCGGGAAGTAGCCCACCAATGGTGCCAAGCGCCACGCAAACTAAAAACCCCGAATCATCAATCAAGCCTGCTTTATAAACCGCGAGACTCATCGTACCACTTGCCATGAATGCAACATTTAAGTGGGTGTTAAAATTTGCCATAAAAACTCATCAATAAATAGCGCGCGAAATCTGTATTTCGAGCGGCTTGTCTAGCCGTAAAAAAGCGCTCCATGATACCATAGCCACGCCAGTCGTCTAATAGAGATAGTCAATATGACCGCCACCGATTTACCTGCTAAACCTGAATTAGATATACATCGTGATACTGCTTTTAATGAGCGGTCTGTATGCGACAGCAGATTTGATGACAGCTTTGCTGCTATTGATTGGCAAGCGCCATGGCTGTGTCATTTACATCAATTGGCCTACCTAAGCAAAAGCATTACCCAACTCAGTGTGTTACAGACTGACACCGCGAATGTCGATAAAGTTGAAAATACACCTGATATTATTGCAAAGGTATTGAATAGCGCATTACAGAAGCATGCTGACGCCTTACAACAGTCATTACCGCAAACCAAACCTGCGCTAAACAATCAAGCGCACACCTTACAATTCGTCTCGCAAAAGGCGCTGCCAGCAGGCGAAGCGTACGAGAATTTTATCGGCACTACCGGCAATATTCCGACCCGTGATAATTTGCATGATTTATTTAACGGTAGCATTTGGCTCACCTTTCCCAAGACTAAAGCCCTGCTCAATTATTATCATATGCTTGAGATTAAGGAGCAAGGTATTGGCGCCAGTCGTGGCCGTGTCCGCGATACCATTACCGTTTTTGATGAAAATGGCGCGATATTGGTCACCGCTGAGTCTAGCATCGGTGAGGCGTTGATTGATTTTAAATGGCAGGCAAGTTTGGTTGCACCGCGTGACAAATGGGATAACCCAAAACAACTTAATAAGCAAGCTCAAGCAGCAGTTTATATTTTTGGTCATGCACTGTTAGAGAAGCTACTGTACCCACGCAAGGCATTGTGCGCCCATAGTATCGTAATAAATGTCACGCAAGATTTTTTTGCCTTATCGCTATCTGAGCGTATTAGCCATTTGGATCAAAAAGTGGCCGATTATATGGACGCGCTTTTATCACAGCCGGATGTCACCCCGCGCAAACTGTCGCCATTGCCCATTTTGGGTGTGCCACACTATTGGGCAGAAAATGTCCAGCCGAGCTTTTATGATGATAGCCACGTTTTTCGGAGCGGTCGTCGTAGTCAAAGTTAAAAGATACGGGCACACCTTGTCAGGTAAACGTTGAATTTTAACTGCTAAAGCATTGTCGTGGTTACGATTGTGCCACGATACAACACCATCTAGTCGTTAACAAAGCGCTCCTTATTTGTTATGGTAAAAGGACGTTAGTGTTAAACGCTAAACAGATGCATATATCTTTTGTTAATGGCGATTTTGTTCACCTTACCGTTATCGATAAACATTTATTAAAATAAAAGCACCGTTAACTATTGTACTTAGCACTTGTTAGAAACGAGCGCTTATTAAAAAATAGGTGTCGCCATTCGATTTAAGCATATTCATTTAAATTAAGAAGAAATAAGCCACCAGTTATCAGCATAAATTGCCATGCATTCACAGTCGTATGAATGGCATAAGGATTTATGCTTAGGATCTATAACAACGATAAGGAAGCTACCATGAGTGATATTTTTAATGTAAAAGACACGATTGAAGTCGCTGGCAAGGAGCATGCTTATTATAGCTTGCCGAAGCTGACTGACACTTACGAGAACATCAGCAAACTGCCATTTTGCATGAAAATCGTCTTAGAAAACCTACTGCGTAATGAAGACAACGGTCAATCCGTCGGCAAAAACCACATCGAAGCCGTTGCCAATTGGGACGCTGGCGCAGAAGCGTCAAAAGAAATCGCCTTTATGCCAGCGCGTGTGGTCCTGCAAGATTTCACCGGTGTACCATCAGTGGTAGATTTGGCAGCGATGCGTGATGCGGTGGTTGAGCTTGGCGGTCGTGCTGAGCAGATTAACCCTTTTATCCCAAGTGAGTTGGTGGTTGACCACTCTGTACAGGTCGATGCTTATGGCCGCGAAGATGCGCTAGATTTAAACGAAAAGATTGAGTTTAAGCGTAATAACGAGCGTTATGAGTTTTTACATTGGGGCAAGAACGCCTTTAAAAACTTTGTCGTTGTGCCACCAGCAACGGGTATTGTGCATCAGGTCAACTTAGAATATTTAGCACGCGTGGTAATGGCTGCTGAAGTAGACGGTGAGCTGACC
>NZ_DAINDI010000010.1:13010-24843 GCF_036731945.1 Psychrobacter sp. | reverse complement strand
GTACAGACAGTCACACCACCATGATTAATGGTATTGGCGTACTCGGTTGGGGTGTTGGTGGTATCGAAGCGGAAGCGGCGATGCTTGGTCAACCATCCTCAATGCTCATTCCACAAGTGGTGGGTTTTGAGCTCAAAGGCAAATTGACCGAAGGCGTGACCGCGACGGATTTGGTACTACGCGTGGTTGAGATGTTACGTGCTCACGGTGTGGTTGGTAAATTTGTCGAATTTTATGGCGAAGGTTTACACAGTATGCCACTCGCCGACCGTGCAACCATTGCTAATATGTCACCAGAATACGGTGCGACTTGCGGTATTTTCCCGATTGACCAAATGGCAATTGATTATCTACGTCTGTCAGGTCGTGAAGAAAGCCAGATTGAGCTGGTTGAAAAATATGCCAAAGCACAAGGTTTATGGCATGATGCCGATACGCCGGCTGCGACGTATTCAAGTAAGCTTGAGCTGGACTTATCATCGGTGAAACCAGCCCTTGCCGGTCCGAACTTGCCGCAGCAGCGTATCAATTTGTCTGATATGCATGAGAAGTTTGGCGAAACGCTAGAGAAAATGACCAAAGACCGTAAGTCAGAAGTCGATGGTAAAGTGCGCTTTGATCAAGAAGGTGCGCAGCAAGAGCAAGCCGATAGACTATATGCCAAGCCTAATGTCTTCTCTGACGTTAATATCGATGATAAGAGCCACAAACTGCGCGATGGTTCAGTGGTTATCGCCGCGATTACCTCTTGTACCAACACCTCAAACCCTGCGGTGATGATTGGCGCTGGTTTGGTGGCGAAAAAAGCCGCTGCAAAAGGTCTAAAAGCCAAACCTTGGGTAAAAACCTCATTGGCACCAGGCTCAAAAGTTGTTACCGATTATCTTGAAAAAACCAAACTGATGGATGAGCTAGAGAAAACAGGCTTCTATTTGGTTGGTTATGGTTGTACCACCTGTATCGGTAACTCAGGCCCACTCTTAGAGTCAATTGAACAAGGTATCAAAGAAAACGACTTGGTTGCCGCTGCGGTGTTATCGGGTAACCGTAACTTTGAAGGGCGTATTCACTCGCACGTCAAGGCCAGTTACTTGGCGTCGCCACCGCTGGTGGTTGCTTATGCGCTGGCAGGGACGGTTGATATTGACTTGACCACCCATCCGTTAGGACAAGACCAAGAGGGTAATGATGTCTACCTAAAGGATATTTGGCCAACGTCCGATGAAATTAATGAATTGATTGCTAATAATATTGATGCTGATATGTTCCGCAAAAACTACGGCGAAGTGTTTGACGGTAGTGCCGCATGGAACGCCATTAGCTCAGCCGATAGTCAGCTGTATCCATGGAGCGAAAAATCTACTTATATCAAAAACCCACCGTTCTTTGATGGCATGACCATGGAGCCAGAAGGTATCCCTGATATCGAAGGCGCGCGTATCTTGGGTTTATTTGGCGATTCAATCACCACTGACCATATCTCGCCAGCTGGTAATATCGATGCTAATTCTCCTGCGGGTAAGTACTTGCAAGAGCGCGGTGTGATGCCAGCCGACTTTAATAGCTATGGTTCACGTCGTGGTAACGATGCGGTCATGACCCGCGGTACTTTTGCAAATATCCGTATCAAAAACCAGATGATGGGCGGTAAAGAGGGTGGCTATACTTACTACTTTAAAGGCGACAACGCCACACTTCAAGACGGCGAAGAAATGCCCATCTATGACGCGGCAATGAAGTATAAAGAAGATCAGCGCCCACTTGTGGTACTTGGCGGTGCAGAGTATGGCTCTGGATCAAGCCGTGACTGGGCAGCGAAGGGTACGATTTTACTCGGGGTAAAAGCGGTATTGACCAGCTCGTTTGAGCGTATTCACCGCTCAAACTTAGTCGGTATGGGCGTGTTGCCATTAACCTTTAAAGACGGTGAAAATGCTGATACTTATCACTTAGACGGCTCTGAGGTACTTAGTGTCACAGGCCTTGATAATGGTGAGAGTAAAACCGCCACAGTGACGGCGACTCGTGCTGATGGTTCAACTGAAACCTTTGAGGTAAACGTCATGCTACAGACGCCAAAAGAGCGCGAATACGTGCGTCATGGCGGCGTATTGCATTACGTACTACGTCAATTAGCAGCTGAGAATCAAGACGCTGCGTAATATTTAATTAAAGTGAGAATAAGAAAAGCCCGGTCGTGATGACTGGGCTTTTTTATGCGCAATGCTTTTTAATTCGTCAATTTTACCTTTAACCCTTCTCAGTCAATAGCTTAATACCTAAGCCAATAAACACCACACCACTAATTTTATTTAAAATAGATTCGATAGTTGGAGTCTCTCGCAGATTTTCACTAAATTTTGACGCCAATAATGCTAAGCATAAGCACCATATAAAACCAGTGACAGCAAAGGTCAATCCTAAAATGATAAACGACACCATGCTATAAGCATAACTGGCATCGATAAACTGCGGGAAGAACGCCAAAAAGAATAGCGCGACTTTTGGATTAAAGGTATTGGTAAGCACGCCCTGTTTATAGATTTGCCCATAATCTAAAACACTATTACGAGTAGGATGATCATGGCTGGATAAATTATCGGCCATTAAAGCATCTGGTTTCGTTAGCAGCATTTTGACGCCCAAATAACACAAATAGCTAGCACCAATATATTCTACGATCATAAATGCTGTAGGGGAGTTGGCGAGTAAGACCGATAAGCCGAGCGCCGCCAATAACGTATGCACTAAAATCCCTGAGATAATACCAAGCACGGAATAAAACCCCGCCGTTTGCCCCTGTGAAATACTGCGGGTGACGATATACATACTATCGCTGCCAGGGGTCAGGTTTAGCAAAATGGCTGCCATGATAAACCCTAGATAATTCTCAATGCCAAACATAGCCAATACTTCCTTGTGATAGCATTAAACGTCTATAATAAATCAAAGACATAAAAAAATCCCAGTCACCGTATGATGACTGGGATTTTTTATTGTGCGCTTATTAGTCTAATCTGATGCTTAAAGGCGCTAAGCAAAAGTGCTAATAATTGACGCCGAATAGTGGCGTCCCCAGGGGGATTCGAACCCCCGTTACCGCCGTGAAAGGGCGGTGTCCTAGGCCTCTAGACGATGGGGACGCATAGAGTGTCATAACCACTATTTTACAATAGCATTACAACGGTACTTCACAATATCAGAGTGCTTATCTATTAATAGAGCAAGCCTTGCCTAGGTGCTGATATCGCCCTACTAGCGAGTATTTATATCAAGTGTCAGTCATACTGAACGTTGCGATAAATAGTATGGTGGAGCTAAACGGAGTCGAACCGTTGACCCCTTGCATGCCATGCAAGTGCTCTACCAACTGAGCTATAGCCCCTCGCTAAGAGTGTGCGTATTTTAGGTAAGACCGGGAGTCTTGTCAACCGCTATTTTCAAAATAATCGATAAATTTGCAAAAAAAGTTATTAAAAGTATCTAAATGGCTAATTATGGGTATTTTAGTACGGAGATGAATATAAAAAAAGGGCCAGTAGTATGAACTGACCCTTTTTATTATTTATCTATTTTACTCTTAATTAACAAGTACAAGGTTATTTAGCAGCCAAACTATTTATCAGCCAAAAAATCTGGCAATTCTGCCGCTTGTTTCTCAAGTTTCTTCAGTTTCTTTTTACCAAGGCCGCCTAATACATCAACCGCATGACGTAAACGGGTCAGGGTCATATCAGCGCCGATAATCGCCATTGAGTTCATGACGGGTGTCGATGAGGTGCTACCAGCGATAGCGATAAAGAACGGCGCCATAAAGTCACGCATCTTAATATCAAGATGGGCGGCAAGACCTTTTAGGGTGGCGTAGATGTTTTCTTCTGACCACGTTGGCAAGGTTTCTAGCTGCCAAAGCGCCAGTTGTAGCATCTCAGTAATTTGCTCAGGCGTCAGTGATTTATGGGTAAAGCTTTCAGCATTGATAGCAGGTAAGTTTTGGAAATAGAAACCGCCCCAATTGACCGCATCAGACAACAGTTCAATACGTGGTTGAATCGCGGCGGCAATCGCGGTCAGTTTATCACTGTCACTTGCCCACTCAAGGATTTTGTTTTTAAGCTCTTCAGGGCTAAGCGCACGTAGCCATTCCGCATTTAGCCAGTTGAGTTTTTCGATATCGAAAATAGGACCGCCAAGCGACACACGTTGAATATCAAAGCTGGCAATCATCTCATCCAAGGTGAACTTTTCCGCTTCGTCAGGCATTGAGTAGCCCATACGGCCAAGGTAGTTGAGCAGCGCTTCTGGTAACACGCCGGCATCACGATAGTAGGTAATAGAGGTTGGGTTTTTACGTTTTGACAGCTTTGATTTATCAGGGTTACGCAGTAGCGGCATATGGCAAAGAACGGGCATCTCCCAACCAAAATACTCATAAAGCAGCTGATGCTTAGGTGCCGAGTTGAGCCATTCTTCACCGCGCATGACATGACTGATTTCCATCAAATGGTCGTCGACGACGTTGGCTAAATGATAGGTTGGCATGCCATCAGTTTTTAGCAGCACTTGCATATCCACTTGCGTCCAAGGAATCTCAACCGTACCGCGTAGCATGTCATGTATCTGGCAGACGCCTTCGGTTGGTACGCGCATACGAATGACGTGTGGTAAGCCTGATGCAGCAAGCGCAGTAGTTTTTTCAGGAGCAAGGTGTGCGCAGCGACCGTCATAGCGCGGCGTTTCGCCATTGGCCATTTGCTCAGCGCGCATAGTATCAAGCTCTTCAGGTGTACAAAAACAGCGAAACGCATGATCGCTTGCTATCAGCTGCTCGGCATGTTTTTTATAAATATCACTACGTTCGCTTTGACGATACGGTGCGTGTGGTCCGCCGATATCTGGTCCTTCTGCCCAGTCAAGACCGACCCAACGCAGCGCATCCAAAATCATTTGTTCAGACTGCTCGGTTGAGCGTGTTTGATCGGTGTCCTCAATACGCAAAATAAACTCGCCGCCGTGGGCTTTGGCAAAGGCTAAATTAAATAGGGCGATATAAGCGGTGCCGACATGCGGAAAACCAGTTGGAGATGGGGCAATACGCGTACGAATAGGACGCTTGCTATCAAGGTTGGCTTGGGATGATGTTTGGGTCATAAAAATCTCAGAATATGCTAGTGAATGAATAAAATGGCGAGAAAAGTTAAAGCTCAAGGCGAATAGAGAAATTGAGTTAAAATACGGGTGAAACAGTCGCCGTCACGGTAGAAAAATAGCGTAAAATATAGCGCTAGTATAACAGAGAGCTGAGATATTTTTAACGAAAAGCCTCTCTAGCGCTTGACTCGCTGTATATCCTTGCGATAATAATGCTAGGTGAGTCATAACTTGTTTATTTTCATCTGATTTTTTACTATTACTGGCCAAAAAGGTCATCATCTACTGAGTCGTTTGTGTCCATATCGAATCCAAAGTCAAAAAACACGTTAAATTCTAAAGAAACCCCTTCTTCAGTCATTGATAGTTCTGAGTCAGAGGTCAATTCGTCTATTGTTGAAAATGATTCTGCTCAAGAGTCCGTCATAGAGCAAGCAGGTGCTGATGAATTAAGTTTTGTCCATGACGCTGTGCTACTACAAGAAACGGTGGCGGCGGTATTGGGTGTCAAATCGCTGCCCAAACAAACAGATGACAGCCGTCAAAACAGCTTACAAAAAAGTGGCATTTATGTGGATGCAACTTTTGGGCGCGGTGGGCATAGCCGCCTGCTATTAAGCCAGCTTGCCGATGATGCAACCTTGGTTGTGTTTGATAAAGACCCGACGGCCATTAGCGTTGCGCAAGAATTGGCAAAGTCTGATAGCCGCGTCAAAGTGGTGCATGATAGCTTTGCAACCTTGACCGATAGTCTCGCTGCGATGGGAATCACAAAATTGGACGGCTTAATGGCGGATTTGGGTATTTCCTCGCCGCAAATAGATGACGGTAGCCGCGGTTTTAGTTTTATGCGTGATGGTGCGGTTGATATGCGCATGGATACCAGTCGCGGGCAGTCGGTTGCCGAGTGGCTCGAGACAGTCGATGATGAAACCTTGGCCGATGTGCTTTATGAGTTTGGCGAAGAGCGTCACAGCCGCCGTATTGCCCGTGCGATTAAGCAGATGGACAGCTATGAGTCGACGCTTGCGCTGGCAGAAGTGATAAAAGCGGCGCATCCAAATTGGCAGCGCGGTAAACACCCAGCGACACAAAGTTTTCAGGCCATGCGTATTTTTATCAATAATGAGCTTGGCGATGTGGATGACTTTTTAGAACAAAGTATTCCGATTTTAAAGTCGGGCGGTCAGCTGGCAGTAATTAGCTTTCATTCGTTAGAAGATCGCCGTATCAAGCAATTTTTGCAGCGCCATAGTAAAGGTCAGTATCCAGAAGATGAAAACTTGCCGATGCCGCCCAAGCGTCCGCGTTATTTTAGTAAGCCAAAACGCGTCGGCCCTAGCCAAGCTGAGATAAGCAATAATCCGCGCGCGCGTAGTGCGTGGCTACGCATGGCGACTCGTAGCGATACGGATTATAAAGCAGATGATAATGCTTAAGCTAAGTCTTAAAACTTGCTATTCAGTTATGTGGGTAAAATATGACTGAATGTTTTAATGATTACGCGGCTGTTAAAAAGCTGTAAACATTCTCTGCTAGGCTCAGCAGTTACTTTTTGCTTGGTTATGTGTTTATTGATTTTATTGGTAGTTATTTTTATTGATGGTGCTGATGGCTCATGAGGGTGTGTTCACTCGCAAATCTTAGCGCTTTTTTTATTTTGAAGTTCACTTTTTTGAGATCGTCATGGCAATATCTGACAAACCTGTAAACCGCCGCGCCGCAATGCCTCCTAATACTGATGTTGGCGAATTATTCGTGCGCCGATTTAACGTGGTCAGTATTTACGTGGTCATATTAGTGTTACTGGCGGCGGCTATTATCTGGAGCGGCATCAAGACGGCAGAAGGCGTGCAGCAATATCATCAGGATTATAAAACCTTGCAAGACATGAAAAAACAAGAGCGCAAGCTACAGGTAGAACACCAGCGTTTGCTTATCGAGCAGCAGACCTTTAGTGCGACCCCGCAAATTGCCAGTCGCGCTGTGGCCGAGTTGGGGATGTTTTCGCCAACCCTTAAAGACAAGCTGATTATTCAGCCGGGTGCGGCAGTTGCCGTCGCGCCAGTGCTCGAGGACGATGTCACAGATGCTGCCGCTGCCAATGAAACAGATTTTTTTGAGGCGGATGCTAACGCTGCGGAGGCAGGACGATGACTGATAAAAAGCCCATCGCCAAAAACGATAAAGCTGCCAAAAATAACAGCAAAAAATCCGCCAGCGGCAAAGTCACTAAGCCGCTACGCCGTGCCAGTGTCGCCAAATCTGGACAAACAAGCGGCAAAGCTGACAATAAAGCGGCCGATAACCGCAAAGCTAAGCTATTTAGCCGCCTAAAAAAGAACGAAGAGCAGGGCGCTTATACCAGTGTAAAAACCCAAAAAAGCAAAAGAGCCTTTTTGGGTAAAGCCTCCGGGGCATCGTCACGTGGCGGTGTTGAGCTGGACAAAAACCGCTTTCGCATGATTTGGGCAATATCGTTAGTCATTTTAGGCTTATTGATTGGCCGTGCTTATTATTTACAAGTCGCCAATGCGCAGTTTTATCAAGATAAAGGCAATGAGCTGATTACCAGCGTGCGTACGCAAAAATCCTATCGCGGCATGATTACCGATCGTAATGATTTGCCTTTAGCCGTCAGTGCGCCGCTCGCGACCGTGTCGTTTAGCCCGCACGATTATGCGCGCGAATATTATGAGCTGAAACGTATTATATTGACCAATCCTGAAAGTCCGCAGCTTGTCGCGCGTATGCAAAAGCGTCTAGATAATATGGATTTAACCACGCTTGCAGCAGCGGCCAATATCTCAGTTACTGAGCTAAAAAAAGTCACGGCTATCGATGACAGTATTGACGTCACCGATGAAGAAGCGGTGAAAGCGGCCCTGCCATCGGGCGCAGGTTCACATTATCTGCCACTCCTTAATAAAGTCACGCCTGAGATTGCCCAAAGCGTCAGCTCGCTCGATTTCCCGGGTGTCTATGAGAAAAACTTCTTTCAGCGCTATTATCCGCAGCCGCAACCAAACTCGCAGCTATTAGGTTTTATGGGGCAGAATGCCAATGATCCTGAAGGTGGTTATGAAGGCCGTGCTGGTATTGAGCGTCAGTATGAAACGGCGCTGGCGGGTGAAGACGGTAAGGTGCTGGTATTAAAAGACGCCAAGCAAAATAGCTTAAAAGAAATCAAGCAAGTCGAGCCAGAAGTACCGGGTAAAGATGTCGCCTTAACGATTGATTCGCGCTTACAGTACTTGCTTTATAAAGAGCTTGAAAAAGCCGGTCGCCTGCAAAAAGCGCGCTGGTCGACTGGTATGATTGTCGATGTACAAACGGGCGAAGTGCTAGCGCTATCGACGTGGCCATCCTTTAACTCCAATAATCTGAACGAGATGACGGGTGAAAACCAGCGTAACCGTGCGCTGCTCGACGTCTTTGAGCCGGGTTCGGTTATGAAGCCATTTA
Source organism: Psychrobacter sp. (assembly GCF_036731945.1). GTDB lineage: Bacteria > Pseudomonadota > Gammaproteobacteria > Pseudomonadales > Moraxellaceae > Psychrobacter. The sequence goes on along the minus strand of NZ_DAINDI010000010.1, from coordinate 16,227 downwards.
CCGTGGCAGCCGCATTGGATTCCGGTAAATATACCACCACGTCTTTGATTGATACCAATCCTGGCTCTATTCGTGTGCGTGGTTATACCATTCGCGACCACAATAATCTGGGACGCATTACGCTTGCGACATTGCTACAAAAATCTAGTAACGTCGCCTCAACCAAGATTGCGTTATCCTTGCCGCCTGATGCCATTACCAATATGCAAAGGCAGTTTGGCTTTGGAGCAAAAACTCCGCTGCAATTCCCAGGCGAGGGCAGTGGCCTTGTGGTCACGCCAAAAGAAAAAGAAACGTCAAGACGGGCAACGGTCAGTTATGGTTATGGTCTACAAGTGACCTTAGCTCAGGTCGCGCAGGCGTATTCGGCGCTTGCCGCTGGCGGGGTGATGCATCCATTAACCTTAATTAAAGACGACAAAAAACAGCCCAGCAAACGTATCATGGCGCACGAACAAGCCATGTCTATCGTACAGATGCTAGAAAGTGTTACCGAGCCGGGCGGTACCGCCAAAGCCGCGGCTATTGATGGCTATCGTGTGGCGGGTAAAACAGGTACCTCACGCCGTATTAACCCAAAAGGTGGTTACTATAGCGACCAGTACCGTAACGTTTTTGCCGGTATGGCGCCCGCGTCCAATCCTAAGCTGGTCGGGGTGATGCTTATCGAAGACCCACGTGGTCAGATTTATGCTGGTTTAACAGTAGCCCCTGTCTTTCATAACGTCATGAAAGAGGCGCTGCGTTTATATAATGTGCCGTTAGATAAGCCATTAAAAACTGAAGAGCCGTAGCTAAAAAAGTAAATTCCATGGCTAAGTTTATGACCAATTTTCCTGACTAAGCTCCATGTTTCAGCTGTTAACTATTTGATGCGTTTTAACCGTTTAGGATTTGCCAATGTCTCTGTCTACCTCGCCAAAAAGCAATACCGCAGTCACCTTACAACAGCTGATTGAAACCAGTGGCAACGATGGAGATAGGCAAAGCCATAGCTTAACGCAAGCATTAACAACGCTGGTAAGCGCATCTAGCAGTCAACTACCGAAAGCAAAAACTTCGATTGCTCATATTCCCTTTGAGCAGTTCCGTCTAGACAGCCGTCAGTTAGCAGCAAACGATGTCTTTGTGTTATTAAAAAGTCAGACACCAAATTGCCAAAAAAGTCGCGACTACTTATATCAAGCCGCTGAGCAGGCGGCGTTTATCCTGTCGGAAATTGACCCAATCGCTTTGCTGTCTACTGCTAATGTGCCGCCACACGCCAATATTTCCTTCACAAACGATAGTGATCGCTCTAAAGCGCAGCAGCAATTAGCAGCACTGCCTTGTCCAGTAGTATACGTACCCCATATTCGTGATTTTTTAGGTGACTTGATTCAAGCGCGCTTACAGCATCAGCAGCCTGTGACCTTACCGACGGTCGTTGCGGTGACTGGTACCAATGGCAAAACCACCATCAGCCAATTGGTGGCGCAGTTGACGCAGCTGACGGGTATGAGTAGCGCGGTGATGGGAACAGCGGGTAATGGTAGACTCGGCGCGTTAGTGCAAGCCAGCCATACTACCGGCGATGCCTTAGCGGTACAGCAGTTTTTATATCAAATGGGTCACGAGAAGGCGCAATTATTGGCCCTAGAAGCAAGCTCGCACGGACTCGATCAGCAGCGTTTACAAGGTATGCCAGTGTCAGTGGCGATTTATACAAATTTGAGCCGTGATCATCTAGATTATCATGCCGATATGGCAGAGTATGCGGCGGCAAAAGCCAAGCTGTTTGATAAAGCACATTTCCCCGAGTTAACCCATGCCATTATCAATATCGATGATGAGCATGCACAGATTATGCTCGACACCGCGCATGCCAGCCAATTAACGGTTTGGACCTATAGTTTAGACCCAGAAAAATCTGCAACCTTTGTTGCCGCTGAAATCAAGCCAAGTTTGCAGGGTGTTGAGATTGCGCTGCGTACTGATTTTGGTAACAGTGACTTTGATAATGCTGATTTTAAAAACAAAGAAACCAATAGTATTAATATCGTCAGCCCATTATTGGGTCATTTTAATGTTGCCAATTTGCTGGCTGCTATTGCCGCTGCTGTAGCCTTAGGAATTAGTCTCGAGCGCATTGCGGCCGTTATCCCGCAGCTGCAAGGGGCGGTAGGGCGCATGCAGCGTGTGCCATCTGCTAATGGCTGTTTTATCGTCGATTATGCCCATACGCCTGATGCGTTAAGCCAAGTGCTTGCCAGTCTAAAAACCCATTGTAAAGGTCAGCTATGGGCAGTGTTTGGTTGTGGCGGCGACCGTGATGCTGGCAAGCGTCCATTGATGGCGCAAGCGGGATTGGCGGGCGCTGATAAGGTTGTATTGACGGCGGATAATCCGCGTACTGAAGACCCTAATTTAATCTTGCAAGATATGCAAGCCGGCATGACCAGTGCGCAGTACGAGCGTACCCATATCGAGCCTGCGCGCCAAACAGCTATCGAATACGCGGTCAAGCAAGCAGCGCCTGCTGATATTGTCGTTATCGCTGGCAAAGGTCATGAAACCTATCAAGAGATTAACCATGTGCGTTATGATTTTGACGATAGCGTTATTTTGCAAAATGCCCTTAAGCAAGCCGGACGCTTATAGTATTTATAGCGAAGTAATAGCGCCTGCCATTCATTTTTTGTACGTTTTAAAAAACCTATACTTAAAAATATCAAAGATAAGTAGTCATCATATATAAGGTAATCATTATGACAGCCGACAACGATAACAGCATTCAGTCGCAAGGGCTGTATGTTTGGCAAGCAGACAATCTGCTTGCGGCAACTGTAGCACTGGGTGGACATTGGCAATTTGGGGCAATACCTGTAGAGTCCAACAATGACGCAAACAAACCCATTAGCAGTACACGTATCGCTACCGATACTCGCACTATAAAAGCGGGTGATATCTTTTTAGCCTTAACGGGTGATAATTTTGACGGACATGATTATCTGGATATTGCTATAGAAAAAGGTGCGGTTGCGGCTATCGTTTCACGTCCGATTGCTGCTGATATTGCGCAATTGGTTGTCAATGATACGCGTTTGGCGCTCGGTCAATTGGCGGCCTATCGACGGCAGCAGCACAAAGATTTGACCGTCATTGCCATTACAGGCTCAAGCGGCAAAACCACCTGTAAAGAGATGCTCGGTAGTATCTTTGGCAGATTGGCGCCGAC
>NZ_DAINDI010000010.1:10524-13000 GCF_036731945.1 Psychrobacter sp. | reverse complement strand
GTGGCAACCTAAATAATGACTTGGGCGTACCAATGATGTTGCTCGAATTATCCGATCATCATCGCTATGCTATTTTAGAATTGGGTGCCAATCATATTGGTGAGATTGCTTATACCACTGAGATTGTGCAGCCTGATGTTGCGTGTATCTTAAATATTGGTACCGCGCATTTGGGAGAGTTTGGCAGCCGCGAAGGCATTTGCCAAACCAAAGCTGAAATTTACCATACCTTACATGATAACCAATTTGCCATAGTTCCTGATAAAGATGATTTTACCAATCAATTACGCCGTATCGCTGAAAAGCATACCTCAAACGTCATAGGCTTTGGCAATACCGATGTCAGTGCCAGTCATTTAGATGTTGAGCCTGAGCGCAGTGAGTTTAAGCTGCATATTGGTAGCCAAGTCCATGATATTAATTTGCCATTAGCAGGCGAGCATAATGTCAATAATGCGTTGGCGGCTGCTGCTTGTGCCCATGCGCTAAATATCGATATTAGCGATATCGTCGTCGGGCTTGAAAACGCCCGTCCTGCAAAAGGACGTTTGAATAGTCAGCTCCTTGGTATGCATCGCTTGATTGATGATACGTATAACGCCAATCCGCATTCGGTGCGCGCAGCTGCTAAAGTGCTGGCGGCGCAAACGGGTACGCAGGTGATGGTACTTGGCGATATCGGCGAGCTAGGAGAGGCGGCAATCAGCGAGCACCAAAGCTTAGGCCGTACCATTGCGACCACTGGCATCAATGTGCTGCTGTGCGTTGGTCAATATGCGCCCTATACGGTGGCGGGCGCGCAAGAGATTTCTGCTATCAATGCCCATGCCTTTGCTGATAAAGACAGTTTATTGGCCTATTTGCAGTCTTATTTACAAGCACAGCAGGCGCAGCCTTGTACGGTGCTGTTTAAAGGCTCACGTTCCATGCAGATGGAAACCCTTATCAATGCGCTAGTCGAGGAGTAGGCGGTGTTAGTTTGGTTGTTTGGCTGGCTTGGTCAGTATTATACGCCGTTTTCTGCGGTTTCTTCGTTGACGCTACGGGCGTTGTTGGCGGTTATTACTGCGCTGGCGTTCAGTATGGTGTTTGGCAGTCGAGTCATCAATCGCCTGCGTGCGCTCAAATATGGCCAGGCGATTCGTAATGATGGCCCGCAGTCGCATTTGGTCAAAACTGGTACGCCAACCATGGGCGGGGTGCTGATTCTAAGCGCAATTGGCGTATCGACGTTACTGTGGGCGCGATTAAACAATCCCTATGTATGGATTTTGCTCATCGTGATGATTATCTTTGGTGCGGTTGGCTGGGCGGATGATTGGCTTAAAATTAAATATAAAGACCCCAAAGGTCTGATCGCCCGCAAAAAATACTTTTGGCTGTCGATGGGAGCGTTATTCGTCGGGATTTCTTTATATTACATTGCTACCTTGCAGCCAGATATAGCGACCACGCGTGAGATGCAGGACTTACTATTACCGATTTTTAAAGATTGGATGATTCCTTTCTCGGCCGTGCCCTTTGGAATTGGCTTTATTATCTTTACCTACTTTGTGATTAATGGTGCCTCGAACGCCGTTAACTTAACCGATGGCTTAGATGGTTTGGCGATTTTGCCGGTGGTCTTGGTAGCGGCGGGTCTAGGCGCCATGGCTTATGTGTCAGGTGATGTGCGCTTCGCCGATTATTTACATGTGCCTTATATTGCTTATAACTCAGAAGTGATTATTGTTTGCGGCGCGATGATTGGCGCAGGGTTAGGTTTTTTATGGTTTAACGCTCATCCAGCGCAAGTATTTATGGGTGATGTTGGGGCGCTGGCATTGGGCGCGATGCTCGGTACAATTGCGGTTATGACCCGTCAAGAGATTGCCTTTGCCATTATGGGCGGTTTATTTGTCGCCGAAGCTTTGTCGGTGATGCTACAAGTTGGCTCGTATAAGCTGCGTAAAAAGCGCGTCTTTCGTATGGCGCCACTGCATCATCACTTTGAAGAGATTGGCTGGAAAGAAACCCAAGTAGTAGCACGATTTTGGATTATTGCCATTATCCTTGTGATTCTTGGGTTAATGACCTTAAAACTGCGTTAAGTTGTCAAACAGGTTTAAATCAAAAAATTTTCAAATCAAAAGCCATCTTAAAGTCTAAGATGGCTTTTTTAGGTCTTATGCGAACTTCTTTTTTGTTGCGGCATTTATCCCTTGTTGAGCCGGAACTTTGTTAAAATGGCAGCCATATTGCGATGACGTTGAGATGCTTGTGAGCTTATTTATTTGTCCCCTTTGCCAATCACCTCTGCAGCCCGCCGACGATACGTGGCGCTGTGATGGCAGTTTGAACCCTAAGCAAACCGCTCATCCATTTGATGTGGCGCGGCAGGGTTATGTCAATCTATTACCGGTGCAACAAAAAAAATCCAAAGCTCCGGGCGACAGTCAGCAATCTATTGAGGCGCGCAAACGGTTTTTAAATGCCG
>NZ_DAINDI010000010.1:0-10514 GCF_036731945.1 Psychrobacter sp. | reverse complement strand
GGGCATTATCAGCCACTAAATGACTTAATTTGTCAAAAAATGGCAGCGTTATTGATGGCAAAAAAAGCCAGTCTTAAGCAAAAAAATAAACCCATTAATTGGCTAGATATTGGCTGCGGAGAGGGCTATTACACGCAGGCAATGGCGCAAACGGGTATGGATATACTTATCGCTGCCGATATCAGTAAACCTGCTGTTGTAGAGCTGGCGAAAACCAGTAAGTCGTTAGGACGTCTTTGGCATCAAGAAATTAAAGATGATTCTGCTTCAGAGATAATGAAAGCAGCAGCTGTTTATCCGCTGGTCACTAGCGCGGCGCATTTGCCGCTACGCGCGCATAGTATCGATGGTATTAGCAGTATCTTTAGTCCCATTTTGCCAGAAGCATTTAATGAAGTGTTAAGCGATGAGGGCTATTTGATCATTGCTAAGCCCGATGTCGGGCATTTAGCAACGATGCGTGAGGCGTTATTTGATGACGTCCGCGAGCATGATTCTGAGAAGTTTTTGGACGAATTAGCGCCTTATTTTCAGTTGTTAGAAACTCATCATGTCAGTAGCGAGTTAAGTTTATCGGCAGAGGCATTGGCAGATTTAATGACCATGACCCCTTATGCCTATCGGGCACGCAGCGAAAAAAGGCAGCGGCTACTAGCAGAGGTGGCAGTACAACCTTTTGCAACAGAAGCTAAGTTTGTTGTCTATATTTTGCAAAAAACGATCGCTCATTAATGGGCGGCAATGGGCTGCATCGGCTAAAGGTCCACTTATAAAATCGGTCCCATGGTGGCGACGATATTATTCCAAATCCGATAAGGTAAAGGCCAGTTGTTAACCTCTTCAAGCGTTACTTCATCAGAATCAGCGATATACTGATATTGGCGCTCCATAATATCGGCGGTCAGTTTGTTATCACTAAAGACGATATTGTTTTCATAATTTAAATGAAAACTGCGTAAATCCAAATTGGTTGAGCCAATCAAGCTGATTTCACCATCGACAGTCAGGGTTTTGGCGTGTAGCAGCCCCGGCTTATACTCGTAGATTTTTACGCCGGCCTCAAGCAATTCCCAATAATAACTGTGACTGGTGGCGGAAACGATAAATGAGTCGTTTTTCTTTGGAAAAACCATCGTTACTTCAACCCCGCGATAGGCGGTTGCACATAGTATACTGACCAGCGAATAATCGGGCACGAAATAAGGGGTAGAAATCATCAGGGTATGCTGGGCTTGGCTAATTAAGGCACCTAAAAACTGGGGGGTGTTGCCGTGACGCTGGGTCGGTCCATCAGAGAAAACTTGTGCAGCAAAATCATTGGGCGGCAGATTTGGCTGCAAATCTGTGCTATACGGAAAGCTGTCGAGCGGCGTATCAGGGTTTTCAGTTAGCCAATCACTGGCAAATAGCATCTGATTTTGCGCAACGATGGGCCCTTCGATACGCAGCATAATATCGACCCAAGGGGCGTATTTAGGCTTCACACGAAATTCAGGGTCGGCGCAGTTACGGCTACCAAAATAGCCAATTTTGCCATCAATCACGGTAATTTTGCGGTGATTGCGCAAGTCAATACGGCTAAAGAGCATAACCTTTATGATATTGGTTAATGGTAGCGCCACACTGAGCTGCACACCTGCGTCCTTCATCTCTTGCCATAGCTTTGAGCCGACCATCTTGCGCGAGCCCATGCCATCGACCATCGCCCGGCAGGTGACGCCGCGCTTTGCTGCCCGAATCAGCGCTTCTGCGGTAGCCGTACCCATGCCATCGACCAGCCAAATATAATACAGCACGTGGATATGGTCGGTCGCCGCATCAAAGTCGTCAATCATACGTGTGCGCGTCTCATTGGCATCTGTCATTAGCTCAGCGCGATTGCCAACTGTCGTCTGAAAGCCGGTGGCTTTTGCTGAATAAGCAAAGGCTGCGCGGTACTCAGGCTTAACCGCATGTAATAACGCCACATCGCTACCAAGTACCTCTGGGCGATGTTGATGCAATTTATCAATAGTTTTCTGACGTTCGCGCGTGAAGTTGCGCCCTAAATGTACCTCACCGAACATCCAATAAACTAGGACGCCAAAATAAGGCAAGAGAAATAAAATCACAAGCCAAGCCAAGCGCGCCGGCGCCGTTAAGTCATGGCGCGCAAGGACGCGCAACGATATCAGCACCAGCAGTATAAAGTGAATGGTTAATAGAATATCGACGAGCATAGTGGAATCCGTTGTTATTATATTTATGAAGGTTATGGTTGCTCTTGGTTATATTGCAGGACTAAATTATTGGCCGAGTTGCCTTATTGATGGCTTTTATCATTAATATTCACCAAATAGCCAACCACTGACAAAGGCAAAATACTCACGAAACCACGCATTGTAGCGAATCGATAGCGGCGTCGGGCTGGCGAGCAAAATAGGTCGCTGATAGCCTTGATGCTTGGCAATGGCAGCCGCGCGAATGGTATGAAAATCACTGGTCACAATGGCAATAGGCGCTGTGATAGGCACTTCTTTTGCTGCCAAGATGACTTGGCTATAAATTAAGTTTTCGGCGGTACTGGTGCTTTTGCCTTCTTGCAAAATGCGCTCAAGAGCAATGCCATGCTTCTCATGTAAATAGCGCGCCATAATACTGGCTTCGCTATGCGTCTGCCCCATACCAATGCCACCACTGGTCAGCGCCAATGCCTCGGGTTGTGCTTTAATCAGCGGGGCCGCCCTATCTAAACGCTGAGCAAGCGTTGGTGTTGGCTTACCGGCGATAGTACCTGACCCTAATACAATAATCGCCGCGACCTCTGATACAGGCTGCGAGCTCTTCTTAATTTGCTGCTGCAATGAGAAAATAAACAAGCCAAAGCTTATCAGCCAAATAAAAAACAGTAGCCATAGCGTATACCAAAGACGATTGCGAAATGGGTTTTGCCTCGTAAACTTGCGGATGGCATGCCAAAATACCCCATGGGCGACAAATGCGCTGCCCAATAAAAACGGTACCACGGTGCCAAAGTTGATTTTGCCAACCGTCATTAACACGGCACAATCAACCATGATAACGGTACCGATAACGACCAATCCAACTCGCGCTATAATGAGTAATTTTTTTGCCATAGTTTTAAATTTATTATGTTTAGGTAAAGCTGCTGTAGTTTAGGGTTTATTCAATCAAGTGCTTATTTATCTATTAATTATACGTTGTTTTAATTGCATGGCGGTTTGGTCATATCAAGACATACTAAATCCTGTCCCTTTCACCTTAAAAGAGGAAAACCTTATGACGCCAATAATTTTTCATAATCCCAAATGCGGCACTTCTCGTAATACCCTTGCCATTATGCAAGTTTCAGGTGAGGCGCTAGATGTGGTGGAATACCTAAAAACACCGCCATCACGTGAGTACTTAGTTGAGCTGTTGGCATTGATGCAGAGCACCCCACGCGAGCTTTTACGCAGTAAAGAGAGTATTTATACCGAGCTTGGTTTAGACAATCCAGCATTGACGGACGCGCAACTGATTGATGCCATGATAGCGCACCCTATTTTAATCAATCGTCCTATTGTTGTTACCGATAAAGGCGCGGCGCTGTGCCGACCGTCTGGAAAAGTGTTTGAATTACTGCAAAATCCGGTTAATAGTTTTACAAAAGAGAATGGGGAAGTGGTGAAGTATGTTACAGAATAAAGAAACTAAAGCCTTAGTGACAGACAATATTGCTAGTAAAAGTACTAGTAATATTGGCGCTACTGATTTGGGCGCTGCTGATTCACTTAATAACGATTTACCCAATGTTGATTCTGATCAAATACAAGCCATTGATATTGAATCTTTGGTCGGTAAAGATGACCCACGCCATGCGCCAAGAATATTGGTGTTATATGGCTCCCTGCGTGCGCGTTCATTTTCTAGATTGGCCGCTGAGGAAGCAAGCCGTTTGCTGCATTGGTACGGCTGCGAGGTGCGCATGTTTAATCCATCAGACTTGCCACTTCCCGATGACGCAGATGCCGACCATCCAAAGGTGCAAGAGTTACGCGAGCTGGCACAGTGGTCAGAGGGCATGCTGTGGGTCAGTCCAGAACGCCATGGCAGCATTACCAGTATTATGAAAGCGCAAATTGACTGGATTCCATTGGCGCTCGGCGGCGTACGTCCGACCCAAGGTAAAACGCTGGCTATAATGCAAGTCAGTGGCGGCAGCCAAAGTTTTAATACCGTCAATCAATTACGTATTCTTGGACGCTGGATGCGGATGATTACCATCCCTAATCAATCTTCTATCCCAAAAGCGTTTTTGGAATTCGATGATAATGACCGCATGAAAATGTCTCCACTTTATCTGCGTGTGGTTGACGTTTGCGAAGAGTTGGTTAAATTTACCTGGCTTACCCGAGGACGTTCGGCGTATCTGACCGATCGCTATTCAGAACGAGTCGAAAGCGCTGCGGAAGTCTCCCAACGCGTCAATCAAAAATCGCTCTAACGTTGTTGTTTTATTATTGCCTTTATTAATATTTCATTGCTTCAATTGGCTCATTAAGGTTACTCCATGCTCGCATTCGCTATTTTTATCGTGACGTTAGTTTTAGTCATCTGGCAGCCGAAAGGGCTTGGCATTGGTTGGAGTGCGATGGGCGGCGCTTTGGTTGCCTTAGTATTTGGTGTGGTGCAATGGTCTGACGTTAGTATCGTTTGGGATATCGTTTGGGACGCCACTTTTACTTTTGTGGCATTGATTATTATCTCCCTTATTTTGGATGAAGCGGGATTTTTTGGCTGGGCGGCATTACACGTCGCTCGGCTTGGTAATGGGCGCGGGCGTTTGCTATTTCCGATGATTGTGCTGTTAGGAGCGTTTATCTCAGCCTTCTTTGCCAATGATGGGGCAGCCTTACTACTGACACCGATTGTGATTGCTATTCTACTGCGCCTTGATTTTGCCCCCAAATCCGCTTTAGCCTTTATTATTGCCACTGGTTTTATTGCTGATACCGCAAGCTTGCCATTAGTGACTTCTAATTTGGTTAATATCGTCAGTGCCAATTATTTTGATATTGGTTTTGGTCGCTATGCGGCGGTGATGGTACCGGTAAATATCGTCTCTGTCCTAGCGACGCTATCGGTATTGTGGCTTGCTTATGCGCGGTACATTCCCAAGCGCTATTCAACGGAAAATCTTAGCGCACCTCAATCGGCTATCAAAGATCCTCTGGTATTTCGGGCGGCTTTTCCACTATTGGCATTATTATTAGTGGCGTATTTCGCGACTGAATCGCTCGGGCTGGTTATCTCTGTAGTAACGAGTGCCGCGGCGCTTATACTCATGGCGATTGCTGGACGCTGGTGGCAAGGTGGTCGTGATGCCAAGTTTTCTATGACTAATATTCTTAAAAAAGCACCGTGGCAAATTGTATTGTTTTCAATCGGTATGTATTTGGTGGTTTATGGTTTGGGCAATGCAGGGCTTACCGCCTATGGCGCACGAATACTTAATTTGCTAGGTCACCAAGGCGCGCTCGTTGCGACGGTCGGCACAGGATTTTTATCCGCCATCGTAGCGTCTGTGATGAATAATATGCCGTCGACGTTGATAGGCGCGCTGGCGATTGATAGTGCCCAAGTGCCCGCTGCTACTCGAGAGTTGATGATTTATGCCAATGTCATTGGCAATGACTTGGGACCAAAATTCACGCCTATTGGTAGTTTAGCGACGCTATTGTGGTTACACGTATTGGCTGAAAAGGATTATAAAATCAGCTGGGGACAATATATGAAGGTCGGACTACTGATAACGCCGCCTGTATTATTAGCCACGTTATTGGCGTTGGTATTTTGGCTGCCTAAATTGCCGAGTGTTTAGGGAGTTTGTGAAAGAGTAGAAAAACTGCAGGCTTTGATTAAGCAGAATAAGATTGGCGGTGAAGGAGGGATTCGAACCCTCGATACGCTATGAACGTATACACACTTTCCAGGCGTGCGGTTTCAGCCACTCACCCACTTCACCGTTTTTTGTAAGACCAAGATTTTTGGCTGCCTAAGTATAGCGGATAGCATTTAAAATGTCACGGCCTGCGCAGCATCTTTCTTTATTACTAGCGGCCTGCTAGGATAACGCCTACCGAATGGCAGGCATAGATGGTTGGAAGTGGCATGATAAGTTTTTTTAAAGATAAAGCACAGGTTAAAAATAACACCATAATGACCGTATTCACGGTCTTAATAGGAATATCGGCTGCACACGCGGAAGATTTAAGTCAATGTAGCCAGTCTTTTTATGGTGGCGTCTATCCTGAATTCACCAATCCTAAGCTCAGTAATAATACCCAAGCGCTATGTATGGACGGTTTTGCTGTCATGTACTCAGGCGTATCACGTACCCCGCTGTGGTCAGCAGAATATCTCGACCGTAAGCGCTTGCAGCAAGCCAAACAGATTGATCGTGAAGACAGCTTTCATGAAGAAAGCCGCCTGCCAAAATCCATGCGCGCCAAACTGTCCGATTACTCAGGCTCAGGTTATGATCGAGGGCATTTAGCGCCTAATGGCAATATGGCCAATCGCAGCCAGCAGTACGATAGCTTTAGCCTTGCTAATATCGCGCCGCAATCGCCGCGCAATAATCGCTATATTTGGCGTAATATCGAGTCAGCCACGCGCTATTTGACCCAGCAATACGGTGAAGTTTATACCATTACTGGGGTGGCGTTTACGAATAAAAAGACCAAACAACTGGCGAATCGTGTACTGGTGCCCAGTCATTTTTTTAAAGCGGTCTATATTCCAGCCAGCAACCAAGCAGGCGTGTATTATGCGCCCAATGATGAATCAGAGCGTATAGAAGTGATTAGTCTGGATCAATTAACCGCCAAGATTGGCATCGACGTGTTGCCCGTATTAGATGCTCAAACCAAAGCGCGCGCGTTTGATCTGCCGTTAAAAGCAGGTGACAGCTCAGATTTACCCGAAGACTCACCAGAAGAGCCCACTTGGATGTTATTTGTGCTGGCTATTATCGATTGGCTCATGGCACAATTAAAAGCATAAGGCGTCTAAATATCACCATATTCTCACAGTATTGCAAAATCACGTAAATTGCTGTTAAGGTAGAGGAAGCTCAAATGATTGAACCCTTTATGAATAATCATGAAAGTATGCAAATTGGCGATTTGGTTATTGAAAACCAAGAAGATAAAATTATCATTTATGGCGACATTAATCTAGTCTTTGACGAAGCTGGATATGAGCAGGCACAGCAACTACACGAGCTAACGAGCAAAATTATGCTGGCATTTGAAAACCGCAATCGATATAGTAGTTTTGAGGATAAGTCAAAACAAAAAGATGACCAATCGGGTAAAATTATAGACAATCCGTTTCTATAACTGTTTGATATGCTTTTGATTTTAGAGAAATAATAAACTATAAAAAAATTACTAGGCAAAATCTAAAAATTGCTTATAATGGGTCAAGACATCGCTTATGTCGATCGAGATTTCTCTGTCAAACCAATCATTAGTAGCATTTAATAGCATATTAATGAAGGTTACTTGCTTAAAATGAGCGTAGGATCGAAGGGTTTGCAATAAAAGAATGTTGATAAAAGGATAAGCGAAGACATTAGAAACGCAACGTTTCTAGTAATCATTAAATGAAGGGAGTCAATTTATGAAATTATTCACAAAAACCACTTTAGCAGTTGCTGGTATCAGTATGGCAAGCATGGCATTTGCCGCTGACCCATTACATAACACCACTTGGCAGACTTATGATGAAGGTAAGCCAAAAGGTTTAGTTAAAATTACTGAATCTAATGGTGTCCTAACTGGTACCTTGGTTGATACCAACTCAGCTAAAGGTAAGAAACATATTGGTACAACTATCATCAAAGGCCTAAAGGCTGACGGTGGTGGTAAATATAGTGGCGGTACAATCACCGACCCTGAAAAAGGTAAAGACTATCGTATGACCGCCAATCTAAGCGGCAGTACTTTAAAACTAAAAGGGTATATCGGTCCATTTTCACGTAGCCAAACGTGGAAAAAGAAATAAGCCAATATAATCTTACTCTATAAAGTTCAGTTGCTAGACTGGGCATTATAAAAAGATAAACGGTTAAAGACTATAGTGTTAAAGAATAAATAATCCCGCAAGACCGAAAGGTTTTGCGGGATTTTTAATGGGATAGGTTTTTATTAAAAGGGTTTTATCGATGATTAGCAAATCAACAATAAAACCCTCTTAAATACTTTTTACCTTATAAACTCTGGATAGGCTTCCATACCACATTCTGCAATATCTGCGCCCTGATATTCCTCTTCTTCAGAGATACGCAGGCCCATTACGACTTTAATAATGCTCCAAACAAGCAAGCTACTGATAAACACCCAAGTAAAGATGGTTGCTGCACCAGCAATTTGACCGAGCAAAGTAGCATTTTGGTTGGTCAATGGCACTAGCATCAGACCGAACAAGCCGCACACCCCATGTACAGAGATAGCACCGACTGGGTCATCGATTTTTATTTTATCTAATGCAAGGATTGATATGACCACAATAACGCCTGCTGTCATGCCAAATAACGTTGCTTGCAGCGCCGACGGGGTGGACGGTTCGGCAGTGATGGCGACCAGACCCGCTAATGCACCATTTAATAGCATGGTCAAATCTGCTTTACCAAAAATGATGCGCGCGATAATAAGCGCGCCAATCGCCCCACCCGCAGCGGCAGCGTTGGTATTTAAAAACACCATAGCAACGGCATTGGCACTGGTGATATCGCCAAGTTTGAGCACGGAGCCGCCGTTAAACCCAAGCCAACCCATCCACAAGATAAGCGTACCAAGCGCCGCTAAAGGTAAATTGGCGCCGGGAATTGCCCGTATCTCACCGTTAGGTCCATATTTACCTTTACGCGCCCCTAAAAGCAGAACTCCTGATAACGCTGCTGCTGCTCCTGCCATATGCACGATACCTGAACCGGCAAAATCAGAAAATCCCAAATCGCCAAGGCTAAATAAGCCGAATACGGCTTTACCGCCCCACGTCCAGCTGCCTTCTAATGGATAGATAAATCCGGTCATAACGACAGCAAACAGCAAAAAAGACCATAGCTTCATACGCTCAGCCACTGTGCCTGAAACGATAGACATGCAGGTAGCGACGAACACAACTTGAAAGAAGAAATCAGAAGCCGCCGAGTATACCGCATCGCCATTAAAGCCATTTTTAGCTGAGCTCGCTAAGGCATCGGCTACTAACGTATTGTTTAAGGCATCGTTGCCAGCAATACCGCTTAAAAACAGATTACCATCGTACATAATGGCATAACCGCAGATCATATACAGAGTACAGGCGGTGGCAAAGAGGGCGATATTTTTGGTGAGGATTTCGACGGTGTTTTTTGAGCGTACCAGTCCAGCTTCTAACATGGTGAAGCCAGCGGCCATCCACATGACTAGCGCGCCACAGATTAAAAAATAAAACGTATCTAGCGCGTACTGGAGCTCAAAGATTTGATTTTGCATATTAATTCCCCCTTGAATAGATGCAATACAGTGATCGAGATGACCTATAAATCTGTGTTTATAAGTGGTCTAGCGCTTAATTATTCTTAACTATTAAATAGCGTCAGGACCTGTCTCACCCGTACGAATACGAATGACTTGTTCAAGATTGGTCACAAATATCTTGCCGTCACCGATTTTGCCGGTACTGGCAATGCGCGTAATGGCTTCGATAGCAGGCTCGACCATCTCATCCATCACTGCTACCTCAACTTTCACCTTAGGTAAAAAGTCCACCACGTATTCAGCGCCGCGATAGAGCTCGGTATGACCTTTTTGACGACCAAAACCCTTGACCTCGGTGACGGTGACACCCTTTACACCGATGTCAGAAAGCGCTTCGCGCACATCATCGAGCTTAAACGGTTTTAAGATCGCAGTGATTAGCTTCATAAAAAAATCCTTATATAGATGATGTCGCAGGTTAATAGAGACCGTTTGCTGGCTCGTATTATTGTCAGGCTCATGGTAAATAGTTCAAGAATTGTGCCAAACCTACTCAAGGGGGTTGGTAGAGTTGGGCGCATTTGCTTAAAAATAACCAAGATAGTGACAAAGACTCTTGCCTATATCGCAACGATAACACTGTTTTTATGGATATAAGTTGGAGCTATCAACCTTTAACGTTGGGAGAATAAACACTTTATTATAACCAACTTTTTAAGCGCTTGGGGAGGCTATCACTTTATTTCATGTGACGATTTGATAAGAGGTTTGATAAGAAAAATGGGAAGAGATAGGAGAAAAGTAAGCGCATAAGCATTGTAAAAACGTCGATTATTAAAAACGCCATTATGAATAATAGCGTTTAAAATCAAAATGATAGTCAAAATATTCTAAAAACGCGACGGTACTGCTGATATCAATTTTTTGTAGCCTCTGTCTGCGTAGGCACAGCAAGCAAGAAAAATTGATATCAGCAGTGCGTGATGTATCGATATTACTTTT
>NZ_DAINDI010000009.1:53576-63216 GCF_036731945.1 Psychrobacter sp. | reverse complement strand
CGCGCGGATCAGCGTTCGGGCCTGCCCAATCAAGCGTACTAAATGTCCAAAGCCCTGAGCTAAACCAGGTATCGAGCACATCATCGTCTTGGCGCAATTTTACATCGTCGCTTAGATTGTATTTAGTACGAACTTCGGCTTCATCACGGGCGACATAAATCTCACCAGTCGCATCGTCATACCATGCAGGGATACGATGTCCCCACCACAGCTGACGGCTGATACACCAGTCCTGCAAGTCCGTCATCCACGCCATATACATGTTTTTGTATTGCGCAGGAACGAATTCAATTCGGCCATCTTCTACGGCATCAATCGCAGGTTTGGCAAGCTTACTGACGGCCACGTACCATTGATCGGTCAACCATGGCTCAACAATCGTACCACCACGCTCAGCACGTGGGGCTTTGAGTGCGTAGTCTTCGATATCCTCTAGCCATCCCTGCTCGCCCGCTTGCTCAACCAAGAATTTACGCGCCGCAAAACGCTCAAGTCCTGCATATTCACTTGGCGTGGTTTCTAATGTCGGCTCACGTGTTTGTAGGTCAGGATAAACTTCCATCGCGGGTAAGATATTGGCGCGCTCATCAAGGATATTAATCAATGGTAAGTTATGACGACGACCAAGCTCATAGTCATTAAAGTCATGGGCTGGGGTGATTTTTACGCAGCCAGTACCAAATTCGATATCAACATAATCATCGGCAACGATAGGAACAACGCGACCAGTAATCGGCAAGGTAATGGTTTTGCCAATCAAATGCGCGTAACGCTCGTCCTTTGGATTGACGGCAACGGCGGTATCACCAAGCAAGGTTTCAGGGCGTGTGGTGGCGACGACCAGATAGTTTTTACCCTCTTGGGTCGTTAAGTCTTTATCGGTGAAATGATAGCGGAAATGCCATAAGCTGCCTTTTTCATCGACGTTTTCTACTTCTAAATCTGATAGCGCGGTTTGGAATTTAGGATCCCAGTTGACCAAACGCTTACCACGATAAATTAAACCATCGTCAAACAGACGCACGAACACTTCTTTTACCGCATTAGACAAGCCATCATCCATGGTAAAGCGCTCACGCGACCAATCGACCGAGCTACCCAAACGGCGAATCTGACGGGTGATATTGTCGCCCGACTCTTCTTTCCATTCCCACACTTTATCGATAAAGTCTTCGCGCGTCATATCACGGCGCTTCAAACCTTGCGCCTCCAAACGACGCTCAACCACCATTTGGGTAGCGATACCCGCATGGTCGGTGCCCGGTTGCCAAAGCGTATTATCACCATACATGCGATGATAACGCGTTAGTGCATCCATAATAGCATTATTAAAGCCGTGGCCCATATGCAGCGAGCCGGTGACGTTTGGTGGCGGCAAGGCGATAGAAAACGACTCGTCTTTATCAAAGCTTGGCTTAAAATAACCGCTTTCTTCCCAGCCTTGATACATGCCTGCTTCGACATCGCTTGGATTGTAGGCGTTCTCTAATTGACTTAAGGCAGCCTGAATCGATTGGGTCAGGTTGGTTTTGGTGTTGCTCTTGGTATTGTCAGGGGTGTTAAGAGTACTCATAATAGAATGGTCTTTTATTAAAAATGAAGGTGGTCAAACAAAGTTATCGAAAAATAGGGAAAATAATTAATAGAGTGATTTTAACGCAGATGGGCAGATTTTGTTAGATGCTAAGGACATTTATCAGTCTTCAATAGCGGCAGGGGCCAATTTACAACAGTAATCGGCTGAACACTCAACATAATAAACGCTGCGCATACGCTAGAATAAATAGAAACTTAAATTATTATCAGATAAACAGCGAGCCGACCGTGTCTAAAGATAGCGAGCACAACGATAACAATAATAGTAGCAATAGCAGCCACTCTAAAGCTGAAAAAAGAGAGGATGTACGCTCTATAGCTGCTGAAGAAAATAATGCTGAAGACAAAGTAGAAGGCGATACTGAGGTGCAGAGCGACTCCGATACCACAGAAAACTTAGAAGACGAAGACTTTTCTGAGGATATTAGCGAAGAAGACAAAGAGACCATCAAAAAAGTTGCCAACGATGACAATTTTAGCCAAGCAAAAAGCTATGCCAGTATCTTGGTTGAGCAGGTGATGGATGCTAGAGAAACTTTTGAGCGCTCGCTTGGCTCGTTATTTACCAGTGCTTTTACTGCGGGGCTTGAGATTGGTATCAGCTTCTTTATGATTTTATCAGCTTTTGCGCTTTTGAGTGGCGTGCTCCCAAGCCATTACGCGATCGTCCTCGCTTCCCTACTTTATCCGATTGGCTTTATTATTGTCGTCATCGGTCAATCGCTTTTATTCACCGAACAAACCTCGCTGTTGAGCCTGCCTGTTCTCAACAAAATCGAACCCTTACACAAATTGCTACGCCTTTGGGGCATTGTCATCGCTGGTAACGTCGTTGGTGGCTGTTTATTTGCCGCTTTGATGATAGGCCTAGGTTTAAATATGCAGTTATTTAGCGTCAGTGACATCGATGCCTATGCCGAGCATATCTTAGGGTTTAGATGGTGGGTGATATTTGGTAGTGCCATCTTGGCAGGCTGGATGATGGGCGTTACCGCCTGGCTTGTGACCTCGGCGCGCGATACCCTTAGTCGCATTGTTTTAGTGACCTTGATTACTGGCAGTATTGGCTTTTTAGGTTTACATCACAGTATCGTCGGTAATATCGAGATATTTTCTGCTTTGCTTTATGGCAATACCGTCAGCTTAGCGCGCTATTTGCTATTTTTGACGGTGATATTGGTTGGCAATACCGTTGGCGGGGTGGTATTTGTCGCGGTACTAAAAAACCGTACCTTCTTGTTTGATATTGCTAAAGTCAAAGAAGAAACCGCCACAGATAAAGCAGATGAAGAAAATAATATAAACAGCCGTATAAATACCCGCCGACCTTATTAACAATAATTAGCAGTAAAATCTTCAAGCTAATTTCCCATAACAGATTTTAAGCATTTAAACCTGTTATGTGATTTTATGAACGAGTGATATATAGTAAATTCCATTGAGAAATGTTATAGGACTGCTGGAATAAATTTTTCGAAGCCTTTGGCGTGCGAAGCACACAGCAAGCGAGGAAGATTTATTCCAGCAGAGCGCTATTTTAAATGAACCACTTTTATATTGAATTGGCTATAGATGCTTAGCGTCTGTCTAAATCATTAGCGTTAAAGCATGCGTGCGGCTAATACACTGCTTTCTATTTCAGACTTTCTCAGTTTATTGTGCCGTGCGCTAAATATGCGTACCAAAATCCCTGCCGTCAAGAACATTACCAAGGTATAAATGGCTGGCATCATCGACATATCGTAGTTCGATAATAACGTCAACGCCATAAATATCGACAATGTACTGTTTTGGAGCCCGACTTCTAACGTGACCGACGTTCTTTGCGCCAAGTTTAGACCAAACCATTTGCTACTATAATAGCCAAGCGCCATGGTTGAAAGGTTCAATATTATCGACACAGGACCGGTCGCGATAAAGGCATCGACGATGATATCGCGTTGCACATAGCCCAAAAATAGCACTAAAAACGTTAAAAACAGCACGCCAAAGCGCGACACATAGACTTGTGAGCGATCGGCGACTGCTGGCGCGTAACGCTTAATCAGCATGCCAATACTAATAGGCACAATCGTTAGCAGCACCAAAGTAAGCACCGTTTTTAATACGGGCAATTCAAACGCGCTACCGCTGCCCATAAAATAAATCAACGAAAAGCTCAGTACAATTGGAATGGTAAATACCGTGATAACGCTGGCGATCGCGGTCATCGTTACCGACAGCGCCACATCACCTTTGGCCAAATAAGTAAATAAGTTTGAGGTAGTGCCGCCCGGACACAGCACGAGCAGCATAACGCTAACGGCATACTCTGGGCGTAATGGCATGATATTGGCTAAGGCAAAGCCGATGATTGGCAGTAGTATCAGCTGATTGGTCAAGCCTATACCGACAGCTTTGGGATACTTTAACACCCGTTTAAAATCGTTGGTGACGAGGGTCAAGCCCATGCCCATCATGATTAAAAACAAGCAAATAGGAATAATAACTGAGTTTACTAAAGTGACTAGCGCCAAACTTTCCATACTAACATCCCTGTAAATGTGACCTATTCCTAGATCAACTGCTAATGATTGAGTGATACCTGCTTAGCATTCCTTGCTAAGGCTGGTTAATAGCGGCTAACGCTTAACATCAACGACCATCACTCATTGTTATGCTGAATTGCTGTCATATAGTCAAAATATCCTAAAAACGCTAAGGTATTGCTGATGTATCGATATTACTTTTAACTCACTATAGCTTTTATGAGAGTGCTTATAGCATAAAAGTCAGCAAAACATATAGCGAGTATATAGCGCAAATGTTATAGATATTTGCTTTATTCAACGACTCATCAGTCAAGTGTAAAATGTGGGAATAGAGTAGAAATAGAAAGGGTTTTAGTCAGAGTAAATAAGGGAATTTGCCAGAAGGTTTAACATGGTTAGGGTTAAATGATTTTAAAGGATCGAGGCTTTATTAGAATTCTCACGACTATGGACGGCGGTACCATAGGCAATGGCTTCGACCATGCTGCCCAACTGATTGACATTACTGACTTCAAAACGCAGGCCATAAATATGACTATAGCCTTTCGCCTGAGCTTGGCTACGCATACGTACGGCAGCTTCACGGCGCGCGCGATCAAGTAAGGTCTCATAAGTGGTAAGATTTTTACCAAAAATACTTAAAACGCGAGCAATGACCATTTTAAAATAATCTTGCGCAATCACCACGCTGCCAAGTACCAATTCACCCTCAGTATGAGCATCCAATTTGGGTACATAAAAGCGCTCGGTCGAGACGACAATATGGCTAAGCTCTTTTTCAGCGATTTTTAATTGTGCCAAATGCTGACGCTCATGCCGTGAACCAAAAAACCAGCCGACTACAAACAATACCAGAAGCGGCGCGTAGTTGATAAGCATTTGGGTGAGAGAATTATTCATGAACCGTCTCGAGCGTCAAAAAGCGTTGCTGCTTTTTTTGCTGGTTAATTAACCAAAAGGATTGAAACGTGGCAAATCATCAGCGGCGACGTTGGGGTTTTGCGGCGCTGCTTGGTCGTGATTTTGCAAACCTGTAGGACCAGAAGGATTGCTTGGCGGTTGATGAGATGACGGCGAAGAGACGGACTGCTGCGGCATGGGCACGGCTTTAACCGCGGTACCATAGACAAACAGCTCAGAAGCGCCTTGGGCAATGCTAGAGGTCGAAAACCGCAGACCTACCACGGCATCGGCACCTAAGGCTTCTGCCTTGATGACCATACGATCGATCGCTTCTTGGCGTGACTCTTCTAACAGCTCGGTATAGGCCGTCAGCTCACCACCAACGATATTTTTTAGACCAGCAAACAAGTCTTTGCCCACGTGCTTTGAGCGCACAGTACTACCGTAAACAACGTCCAAGCGCTCGGTAATCTGATAGTTGGGTAAGTGCTCAAGGTTGGAAAGTTGCACAGTCATGCTACAGCCTTATCGGTGACTTATATGAATTTAATGAAGATTGATGGTGTCAGTGCATAATAAACAATCAATATTGTTGAAACAAACCCTGCTAGTCATTGGTATGAAACAATAAAAACAGCTCGGTTAAATTGCCTTCGATGCTATTGGCCATTTGTGCCATTTTATCTTCATCAGCGCGCATTTCGGCAAGCTCAGGATCCTCATCATCGATACCGCTTAGCACAATCATCGGTAAGGTTAAGACCGCCACATCTTCTGCCGTTTCTTCATCTTCAAACCAGTCACTGGCTTCATCGCCATACATCGCATCGACAAAACCAATCGACCAAGCAACAATATCAGATTCTTCTGAGAAATCGACCGCCACTTCTTCATCACCCGCATCTTCACCAAAAGGTAACTCGATCGGCGTCTCGTTTTTTAGCTCAGCCATGATTGAGTCGCGCCAGCGCTGAATACCGTCAATCACATTTGCAGGAATGTCACTGACGTGACCTTCAAACAGCGCATCGAGCCAATTTGGCAACGGACGACCAATAACTGTCGCGGTCAAAAAACCATGGGTGGCAACACTATCCAGCACGAACTGGCTCTCATCATTGTCCAAATAGTCTAATAATTCATCGAAACTGAGTGGGTTATTCATAGCAGGGAGTCCTTGGCGGCTAGATTACGGCGTACGCCATACATGAGTATGGCAACATAAAAAGAGCTGATTGCAGCATCATTTTTAACAATTTAATATTATTAAAAACCTCTGACAATCAGCTTAGCACAATATACTTAACATGATGATTGCTTATCTGTGTAACCAGTTAACAACTTTCGGCTAACACATAGCCATTATCTCTACTTTGCCTGATTATCAAGCGGCAAACTTAAAACAGAAATAACGGGTTAAATATCGTCATCATCCCAGTCATCGCCATCTTCATCAAAATTATCGATGTCATCAAGATCGTCTTTGAGCTCTTTTTCTAGACGTTTTTCTTCTAGTAGGTTATCAATCAAACGGCGTTTCTCAAGGCTGCTTAAGCGCGTGCGCACACTGGTTTCGGCCTCTTCCACCATCTTGGCGTCGTCATCATCGACAAAATCGTCATCAAAATCGTCATCAATATCAGCGTCACTCATGACAAGCTCCTATCGTTTTTCGGCAAAGGTATTAAAAATACATAAATATATATATGCCTTATAAAGTCTCTCCCAAGCGTTGTCAATCCTTTTTATCACTATGACAACGTTATGCTCAAAGCTAATAAGCGCACAAGCATTTATCTTACAGGCAATTGTAGAGATTCACTGACGTCTAAAGTGACAAATTTACCCCTGCTCTTCTGTCTCTTCAATCATCAATACCGCATTACGTACATCAGCCAGCCGCTGAATCATGGCATCATTACCGCCATCGAATATCGCACATTCGCGCTCATAAACGGTCGTTGGGCGCATGACGCTTTGGAGCTGAACATGATGATTGATTTGTTTAATACCCGCAGTTGGTAGCAAAATAAGCATCTGCTCTTTTTTACCGACGCTCTCTAATAAATGGCTCATCGCCTCAACTTGCGCATTGTCACTGACACCGGCTTTCGCTGGTAAGGCAAATCTTGACAGCTCGATATGCTTATCGTGGATAATTTTATTGAGCATGAGATACAGCTTAGCGAGCATCACCCCTGCCAATGCTACTTTGGCATGACTATTATCTGCCTTTAGCATCACATAAGCGCCGCTTTCATCAAAGTGTGGCTCATTAATCGCGCTGACCCCAAGCAATAATGGCTGCTTCAGTAATTCGGTCACCGCTTGATTCAATAACTGCGTACATAATGCCAAATAAGGCAGGCGCTGCGACGGCGCTAAGCGCTCGAGCATATTAAACTCATCATGAAAGACTATCTGTACGCTGACACTATCAAATGGACGGTTGGCAGACAGCCGAGCCATACCATTAGAGCCATTAGACTTATGGCTGTCATGATTGTTAGCATTGCCAGCAGTCAGTTGGTCCTGTAGATTGTCCGCGCCATCGTTACTCATAGCATGTGCAGTGGTGTCATGAGTCGCATCAAGCTCAAGATTTTGACCTTGCTGCCCTCTAACGTATTGATTGACCGCACTATGAATATCTAGTTTACGCGGTAGGTCTGATTTATCAGTATTTGGATTGCGGCTGGTAGCCGCGGCATTGGCTGCACTAGTGGATTCTGTTGACACATCTTCTGTTTCATCGCCACGCTCAAGGTTGCGCTCATAACCGCGCGCAAATTCGCGCTGATCGATCTGTCTGTACTGCTCGCGATGCAAATCTTGAATATCGCGGCTTAGCGCATTGATTTGCTCTTTAGTTGGGCGCGCAATATAACCATAAATTAGCCATAGCAATAAATGCAGCAGCATCGAGCCAATCACAAACGGCCACTGCATGGCAATAATCTCACCCTTGCTAATGTCTTTGAGGGTCAAGGCCACGCTACCGATGACTGCATCGCCTTTGGTGGCGATTTGGCTAATGGTATCGCCTTGCTGCATCGGTGCATTACCGACTGGCACCAAGACATCGCCATTATTGTCTTTAATCAAAATGCGCGTGACGTCCTGCTCGCTGGTATAGCGATTGGCTATGACGCTAAGGCTGACGCGGTCTTTATTTTCTAAAGATAAGCGCGCTTCATCAATGAGCTGAGCGACCATTTGCTCGCCCTTTTGGGCACGGCTATTGCTCAGCTGCTGATCGGTACTGATGACCAATAATAGGGTCTGCAAACAAAAACTAACCAGAAGAATAATGGCAAACAACCCTTGCCGCGGCGCTAAATACGTCATGATATGGTAAACTTTTTTGGATAAATGGAAGTAAAAAAACGAGGCTAAGGCTCATTTTCTAGAAGTGTATGCAGCTCTTAATTTGTCTATTTATTTTTTGCTTAATTTACTAGCGCCGCCACTTAATCAATAGTATTGCAGTATTTAAACGCATAGCACTTAAACAAATAGCACTTAAACAAATAGCACCTAAACAGATGACACTGAAACCAATGCTATTGATAAGACCTTGCCATCGTACAGCAGTTTTGTTGTGCAATTATGTTTGGTTCATACATTTACCGACAAATCGAGCGCTTATTTTCTCTACTATATCATCATAGTAAGGGTTATGGCGTTAGCGAATCGCATAAATTTATTGTAAGAATTTTCTTCTATGCGGCGGCGCTTTTTAGGCCTGTTAATTGGGTATGCTAAGCGTTTTTATCAGACTGTGAGACTTTATACCTCATCTATAGGCGCTGCCTACTAAAGCTGCTATTATTCCCAATCTTATATCAGCATACAAGGGACAATTGAGCGATGCAAAAAAATACATCTTACTCGTTACCAAAAGACAGCAAAGCTTGGCAACAAGCGGTCGATTCTGTAGCCTCATTATTGCCTGAAGGCACAAATCTACATGATTTTGATGCGCTACAATCCTTGCCTGTGTTTGCCTTAATTGTGGTATTGCCGACGCATGTATCTTCGCTCGATATTCATCAATATGTGCAGTCTTGGGTCGATGAGCAGCCAAACTGGCACTTGGTCACTGTCGCAGAAGACGCCGACGCCAATTTTGTCGATATTGAGATTGCTGATATAGATACCACGCAGCCATTTGCTAAGCGCTCGTTTATTGATGTGCAAGTGTTCCGCTATCTGCTAGTGCCCGTCACCGATACTCTCATGCACCCTGCTAAAAAAACAGCAGCGGCGCACATTATCGATGATCAATTGACCACGCGTCTGCGCCACGAATTAATGGAAGACTATAAAAACTCGCAAACTACCATAGGTAGCGAGCATTTAGATGTGGTCGACTGTCATATCTTGTCGGTCGGTCATATGCTACGTACCCATAAGCTGGCCTGTTTCGATATGGATTCGACCTTGATTGAACAAGAAGTCATCGTTGAGCTGGCAAAAACTGCGGGTATCGGCGAGCAAGTTGCAGCCATTACCGAAGCGGCGATGCGCGGTGAGATGGATTTTGATGAATCCTTTGCACAGCGCGTGGCGTTATTAAAAGGCAAATCGACCGATGTGCTCGATGATAT
>NZ_DAINDI010000009.1:43114-53566 GCF_036731945.1 Psychrobacter sp. | reverse complement strand
GCTTTACCTATTTTGCCCGTTATATCGCTGAGCAATTGGGTATCGATGAAGTCCACGCCAATGCGCTAGATATCGAAGATGGCGAAGTGACCGGTCATGTGCAACTGCCGATTATTAATGGCGCCAAAAAAGCGGCGATTGCTGAACATACTGCTGAGCGCTTGGGTATTGATATGTCACAAGTGGTTTGCGTCGGCGATGGTGCCAATGATTTACCGATGATGGCGCTAGCAGATTTGGGTGTGGCGTTTAATGCCAAGCCCATCGTGCAAGCGCGTGCAGATGCGGCCGTCAATGTCACAGGGCTTGAAGGAGTGCTTTATGCGCTTGGCTATCCAGCCTTTGCTCGCAGTAAATAATCACCGAAAAACCCAAACCAACAGCTAGGCTAAGGATTTGTCTTTAACCTAGCTGTTGTGATTAAAGTCTTTATATATCTCTCTTTCTTTTACCCTATCATTTCACCTTATGTTATTTATAAAAAAGGACTGTCCATGACGGCATCACAATCACCGCGGCCAGATGCGCCGTCATCCTATCATCATCTAGATAATGCGTCTTTAACTCAAGAAAGCACCCCTATTTATAATGACAGCCCAAAGCAGCTATTTGGCGTCTATGCCAAAGGCATTGCGATGGGGGCGGCGGACATTGTACCCGGTGTTTCTGGCGGTACGATTGCCCTAATTGCAGGGATTTACGAGCGCTTGATTAATGCTTTGAGTAGCGTCGGCCCTCATCTTTGGCAAATCTTTCGCCAACAAGGCGGGCTTAAAGGCTTGGTCGCCGTATGGAAGCAAGTCGATGCCACTTTTTTGGTGTGCTTGCTACTTGGTATCGCCACCAGTTTTGCTACGTTAGCTGGATTTATTAAGCATTTACTCGACAATCAGCCTTTACTGATTTGGTCATTCTTTTTTGGTTTGGTGGTGGCAACAGTCTTTATCCTATTGACTGAGATTACGCGCTGGAATATAGGACGGGTAGTCTTGTTTTTGCTAGGCGCTAGTAGCGCCGTTGTCATCAGTAGCTTGCCCTTATTGACCACCGCGCCGAGTTTGCCTGATTTGTTTGTTGCAGGCGCGATTGCCATCTGTGCGATGATATTACCCGGTATCTCAGGCTCATTTATTCTATTATTAATGGGCGCTTATGACACCGTACTAGAAGCGGTGCATACGCTAAACTTTAGTATTATTTTTACCGTCATAGCTGGCATGGCAACGGGGTTATTATTATTTACCCGTATGCTCAAATGGTTGCTATCACGCTATTATCAAGCAACTCTCGCTTTGCTGACAGGCTTTATCGCAGGCTCGCTGGTGAAAGTTTGGCCATGGAAAACCGATGCACTCGGTACATTAAATAGCGCTGCTATCAGTAACGTCATGCCATGGCAATATCCTACGGGCGCTCATTGGCTAACCACTTTAGGCTTAATGCTGTTAGGCGCTGTTTTGGTCACTGCCTTATCGTGGTGGGGGCGCCGCGGCGTTCGTCCTTAAAACTAAATCTACGTTAAAAAATACATTAAGTCCAAAAAAGCGCCCACGATTGAGGCGCTTTTTTGTTGCTATTAACGGCGATATTTGCGCGCAATTTTCTTAAAACTGTTTAAAAAAATCAAACGTCAGCTGTTGTCGCAAAGTCGTCGCTAGCCTCTTTAGCTTTAGCTCGCAAACTTCCATAATGACCCTGTTGGAATTCACCTGATAAAGAGCGAGATGTTATTAACCATATTTTCTACTTTTGCCAGTGAGACATGGGGCGTAGGTGCCATATTGGGTACTGGACTACTAATGGGTGTGGTGCTTGCGCTGGCTTTATCGTCGCAGCGTTGGTTACTGTGGTATCTGTTTGGCGGCATGGCGTATTGGTTGGCGGTTGAAGCCATTCATAGCTTGTTAAGTTATTGGTCGGTACTATCAGAATGGCACAATTATGTGGTCGCGATGGGTATTAGCTGGTTGCCTTTGATAGGTTGGGTACTCTATCGAGCATTGCGTTACGAAGACGTCAGCCGCACTGTACATCAGCAGCGCGAGCGACAAGCCGCCCGCTATATTGAACACACGCCCGTTTATGATGATGACTATCAACCGCGCTTTCAGTAATTCAGTCATTCGGTCATTCACTAAGCTTGTCCCAATCATACTGCTGTCATCGAATGTTACAAGATACTTAAGGCACTCTACGTAAATCCTAAAGAATGGAAACTTATCATCTGTTCAATCGTTTATAATCTAATTATATATTTGTCATAAAAATTGTTATAAAGTACGCATTATTTTGCGTTTCATTTCTCATTCTTTAGGTTGTTTAGGAGTTCGATTATGTTTACTGTTCCTGTATTAGATATTAAGTCTGACCCATTAGATGTGTTATTGGCGGTGATTGGTTATCGTTTATCGATGTTGGCTGATAGCGATAACGAAGACGTCAAAGCGCTGTTTGCTGACCGTAAAGTAACCATCGAGCTTGCCAGCACTGACGCGGATATCGCGCGTTACTATAGCTTTGATAATGGTCAATTTAGTCAGCATAGCGGTCATGCCAAAGACGCTGATTTGACGATTAATTTTAAAGATTCAATGACCGGCGTTAAGCTATTGACCAAAGGCAGCCTGCCTGCTTTTATGACTGCCGTGCAAGAAGGCAATTTGAGCATCGAGGGCGACTATAGCCTCATGATGTGGTTCAATAAGCTTGCCAAACATATCGTGCCAGCGGTGCCAGAACAGTACAAACCTTATATTCAACAAGCTAAACCTTATGCCTATAAAGCGCAGCAGTTTGCCAATCATTGGATCGGCGTTGCTAAGCATAAATTGGGTAAATAATAACTCAATCGAATAAATAATGTCACGAATGAAAATAGGCAGAGAGTAGCTGGCTAACATCCATATAATCTAGCGTAAAAACAATCTAGCGTAAAAATAACCTAGATACGTTTCACTACTTAGTACTATTCTGATTTTCTAAAAAGGTTGCGGTATACTATACGGCAACCTTTTTTTTTTGCCTAAACTATCTTGTCTACACTTTATCAAAGGCAAAAACCCAAGGTTACTCAATTTTTCTTAATTTAACTAATCGCTATTAACTTAACCAATACCTTTAAATACTGTTATAAAAGGATTTATCTCATGGCAGGATTGCTTAATATCTCAGAACCGAATGCCAATAACTATAGTCATAACAATACTGATTCAACACTTAATAATAACAATGCGTCCCATGATTTTTTAGCAAGCTTAGCGACAGACGCGACTAAAAAGCGCGAGAAAAAATACAGCCGTGAACAAATCGCTCAGTTGTTTGACTTACCGTTGATGGATTTGTTACTGCAAGCACAGACCATACACCGCCAACACTTTAGCGCCAATGAAGTACAAATCAGCACCTTGCTCTCTATCAAGACCGGTAACTGCCCTGAAGATTGTGGTTACTGCTCGCAGTCCGGTCACCACCGCGATACCACTAAGCTACAAGCAGAAAAGCGTATCGAAGTCGATAAGGTCATTGCCGCTGCCAAACGCGCCAAAGCCACAGGTTCATCGCGTTTTTGTATGGGTGCAGCGTGGAAGCACCCAAGCGCAAAAGACATGCCTTATGTGGTCGAACTGGTCAAAGAAGTCAAAGCATTGGGACTTGAAACCTGTATGACTCTTGGCATGCTAGATACAGACCAAGCGGCACAGTTGGCGGATGCAGGTCTAGATTATTACAATCATAATCTCGATACCTCGAGAAGTTACTACGAGCAAATGGTCAGTACGCGCAGCTATGATGAGCGCTTAGATACCATTGCAAACGTACGCAATTCAGGTATTAACGTTTGTAGCGGCAATATCGTCGGTATGGGTGAAAGCCGTGATGATCGCATCGACTGGGTTCATGAGCTACTGAAAATGCCCAAAGCACCTGAATCTATTCCAGTCAATTTATTAGTGCCTATTCAAGGGACGCCGATTGGCGATAAAGTCTTAGCAGAAGGTCAGCTATCTGTCCTTGAATGGATACGGACGATTGCTGTGACGCGTATTTGCTGTCCAACCAGCTACGTACGCTTATCTGCTGGACGCGAAAGCTTGTCTGACGCTGAGCAAGCACTGGCATTTATGGCAGGGGCAAATTCATTCTTTTATGGTGATAAGCTTTTGACCACCGGCAATGCCAGCCAGTCAGGTGATGATAGACTGATGCGCGAGCTTGGTTTGACTAAGCAATTTGCCGCGCCACGAGCACCAAAGCAAGTAGCGGTGCTTGACGCCATGAGTGGTCATCAGTCGCAAGTTGTCTTAGCAGAGTAAATGCCATGCGTGCCGCTACCATTATCGCGTCATCTGCGCTAAGCTTGCCGACATTATTAATTAAGTAATTGCGCACGACATTGCGCACAAAATATTAAAACGTAAGAGAGAAAGTGATGGCAGACTATTTCAATTGGATTAAAGCGGCTCACATTATCTCTATGGTGTGCTGGTTCGCGGCGATATTTTATCTGCCACGCCTATTCGTTTATCATGCGATGAGCGACGATAGCATCAGCCACGAGCGCTTTGCCATTATGGAGCGCAAGCTCTATCGCGGTATCATGACGCCATCGATGATAGCCACTTGGTTCTTTGGTCTATGGATGTTAGGGCTTGGCTGGGATGTGAATAAAACTCAGGGCTGGCTACACGTAAAACTACTATTGGTGGTGCTACTTTCTGGCTATCATGGCGCTTGCGGATTTTATCGCAAAAAGCTGATTGATAATCCGCATTATAAATCACATAAATTTTGGCGTTGGTTTAATGAAATCCCCGTATTTGCGTTAATTTTTATCGTCATTTTAGTGGTGGTAAAACCTTTTTAAAATAATGGACAGTAAAGCTGACTTACCTTAAAAGTAATTTTATCTTGAGTCAGAAACTCACAAAAAAGCGTCCGTTACTTTAATAAGTAACGGACGCTTTTTTTAATTCTTGTTGGCGCAAATCAACGCTATAGTCAGAATATCCTGAAACGCGACGGTATTGCTGATATATCAATATTACTTTTCACTCACTATATTAAACATTTGGTCGCATGATTTGATAGACATTGCTTAAATCATAAACACGGTAGCGCGCAGGTTCACGGCGGTTTTCACCAGCATAGCTAAGTATCAATGCTTGCTTAGCGCGCTCATCGACCCAGCCAACAAACAGCCCGCTGTGCTCGACGCCATTGTAGCCGTGATTGATATAGTAGAGCCAGTCACCGACTTCAATATCCTTGCTATTGGCATAAGGGCCTTGCCCGTAGGTGCCTTTATGAATGGTATTACGACTCACCCCAGCTCGATTAAATACCGCATTGAGATAATCCCAGCAGCCACCTTTGATAATCGTCCGCTCATTGAGCGCCATCTTGCGCGCGGTGCTGATGACTTCCCGCGCCGCTTGACTGCTCTGGATTTCAGCATTGCTGAGTAGCGGCAAATATTCGCTATCGATATTGTCATAACTGCCCGATAAAAATGCCGGCAGAACAGATGGTGCTTGGCGCTGTACTTCAGGATAACGGTAATTGCTTTGGGCATTGCCGATGTAAGCATTTTGGTTAGAATACGAATTATTCGAGTAGCTGTTATTAGAAGCGCGATTAATAGAATAACTTGGCTCTACACTGCTCGTATTTGAGCGATAGCTAGCAGCATTGCCAGCACGTTGAATGGTAGAACGCGTGCTGATTTTGGCAGGAGGAACCGCTGAGTACGTTGGGGTATATCGGGCGCTATAATCAGGTTGGGCTGATTTTTGTGCAATCAGGGCGCTCATGCTATCGGCATTTGCTTGGCTGACCGGAAAAATTGTAGCAAAGGTAAATAATAATGCACTGCTCGACGTTGTGATTGACCAAAAGGACAAACGCGACATGACCAACTCCTTGGCAACATATTATTGATGACTTAGCTTGAGCTTTCACCATTCACAAAGTTTGGTATTTATAAGCTGGCATCAATAAGCGTATTAACGGTAAATAAGATAAATTTTTCAATCCTACTTATAAACCATTTGTACAGGAATCTGCAAGTACTATTGCTTTGAGGTAAGCGATAAAAGGTATAATTTTAAGGATAAGTGGTAAAACGAGGCTTGGCTTTTATAAAAATATGGTTTTTAGAAAGACATCGGCTTTAGAAATATGAACGGAGATTTAGGAAGGATAATCAATAATCAGTTTGAATGTTGGGCATAAACAAACAGACGAAAGTATGCAAGCCAATCAATAATTTACTCATCGCTCATTTTTATATTGGCATGGCGTTTGCTCAAAGCCTGACCTTGTAAGATGGCTTTGGTCGCGGTTGCTTCTTGGATATTATCAAAGCCACTGATTAGATATTTACGAATGTCATCACAATCGGCAATTTGTAGTTGCTCGCCAATTAAGGTAATTTTGTCGCCATCGGTCAGATGGATATGCTCGTGTTTACCTTGATGGTCA
Source organism: Psychrobacter sp. (assembly GCF_036731945.1). Taxonomy (GTDB): domain Bacteria; phylum Pseudomonadota; class Gammaproteobacteria; order Pseudomonadales; family Moraxellaceae; genus Psychrobacter. The sequence continues at coordinate 47,086 of NZ_DAINDI010000009.1, read as the reverse complement.
TGTACCAACTCGCCATCGCGCACCCACAAGACGCCGCTACTAATAACGCCGCTCATGGTTTTTTTACGCTGTTGGCGCTGCCGATTAAAAATAAAACTGCCAATAATCAACAGTGCCAAAGCGCCAATTGCTAAGCGCTCAGGTAGTAAGCTCATTGCCAAAGCGACCGCCACCGCTCCAACCAACAATGCGGTGCCAAACCAAAACAGCCCATTATCGGCTACGGGCGACTGACCTTGCAAGGTGATTTTGGCGCCGTCATCGGTCAGCTTTAGCATGCATGATTACCTGTTTAAGAGCAGTGGATGGTTAAAAATTGAAATAATAAACCTTAAAAATACGCTTAGAGATTTACCAACCCAATGCTGTTTTTTGCATATCGATCAGCTCAGCGATACCTTTTTCAGCAAGGATTAGCATAGCGTCTGCTTGTGTGCGGGTAAAAGGTTTTTCTTCTGCTGTACCCTGTAGCTCGATAAACTCGCCTTTTTGGGTCATCACCACGTTTAAATCGGTATCACAGCTGGCGTCTTCTTCGTAGTTTAAGTCCAGATAGGCTTCGCCATCTTTCATACCAACCGATACCGCAGCGACCAAACCAATTAATGGATCAGCTTTTAGCTTTTTGGCTTTTTGTAGGCTTTCTAGCGCATCGATAAGAGCAATGGCTGCACCCGTCACACTGGCGGTACGCGTACCACCGTCCGCTTGCAAGACATCACAATCAAGATAGATGGTATTTTCGCCAAGCTTACCCAAATCAATCATCGCTCGTAGGCTACGACCGATCAAACGCTGGATTTCTTGCGTGCGACCTGACTGTTTGCCGCGAGCCGCTTCGCGCTGATTACGAGTATTGGTCGCACGCGGCAACATGCCGTACTCGGCAGTAACCCAGCCTTTGCCTTTACCTTTGAGCCAGCGCGGTACGCCTGCCTCCACGCTCGCAGTGCATAGTACTTTGGTATCGCCAAAGCTGACCAAGACTGAGCCTTCAGCATGCTTCGTATAATGGCGCTCAAAGCTGATCGAGCGAAGTTGGTTAAGCTCACGGTTATCAATACGCATAAAATTTCCTAGTACGATGTTATAAAATCAAAGTGATAAAGCATTATAAAACAATAGGGTCGCCGCTCCGTCAACAGCTATGCTGGCAAGCGAAAAGATGACGTTATCCTAACGTGGCAGCGGCGCAATAGCAAGAATCACCAAGCTATTACGCCGCTACTTTCGCAAGATTTAGTGCTAAAAGTTTAGTGTTAAAGGTCTGCTGCCAACCTTATTCTAACCCTTCCATCTTACGCAATTCTTTACGCAGGATTTTACCGACGTTTGATTTTGGTAATTCATCCACGAACTGAATATGACGCGGACGCTTATAACCAGTTAATTGTTTTTTGCCAAAATCAATCAGCTCTTGCTCGGTTACCTCGCCTTTTTTGACCACAAACAGCTTAGGATCTTCGCCGCGCTCATCATTAGGAATACCGATAGCACCGCATTCTACCACATTCGGATGCTCACTCATGGCTTCTTCGATTTCATTTGGATAAACGTTAAAGCCTGACACCAAAATCATGTCTTTTTTGCGATAAAGCCTTTTTCGTCCATGATACCGATATCGCCCGTTTTCAAAAAACCATCGGCGGTAAAGGTTTCAGCCGTTTCTTGTGGGCGGTTTTGATAACCAATCATCACCTGTGGCCCTTTGACACAAATTTCACCGCGGTCGCCGAGTGCAACTTCATTTTCATCATCATCGATTAAAATAATATCGGTGCTAGAAGCAGGAATACCAATTTTACCGGTAAATTCAGAGATGGTCATGGGGTTAAAGGCCACCACGGGTGAGGTTTCCGACAAACCGTACCCTTCAACGATAGGCAGACCAGTGATTTTATGCCACTCTTTTGCTACGCTTGGCAAGACCGACATACCGCCCCCAATCGAGGCTTTTAGATTAGAGAAATCTAAATCAGCAAAACCTTCTTTATGCACCAAACCGTTAAATAAGGTATTTACCGCCGGGATAAATGCCGGTTTATATTTCGCCATCTCTTTAATCAGGCCATCCAAATCACGCGGATTTGGAATCAGCAAGCCAGCATAACCTTGGTACATGCCGTACATACCGCAAACCATAAACGAGAACACATGGTATAGCGGCAGCGCGGTCAAAATCACGTCATCGGCATCGACATCGTCGTCGAAGGCGCTATTCATTAAGACACTGATTTGGAGCATGTTGGCGACTAAGTTGCCGTGTGACAGCATCGCACCTTTGGCAACACCGGTGGTACCGCCGGTATATTGCAACAAGGCCACATCGCTTAAGTTTAAATCAGGACGCTTATATTTACTCGCTGAAACGGCATTTAACGCGTGTTTGAAGCTCGTGCTACCGGGCAAGCGGTAGGCCGGAATCATCTTTTTCACGTGGCGCGCAACAAGGTTGACGACGGTGCCTTTGACCAAACCAAGCATATCGCCCAATTTACAGACGATAACGTGCTGCACTTGACCTTTGTCTTCGGCTTCTTGGTAAGTTTTGGCAAAATTCTCAACGATAAATAACGCTTTGGCGCCGCTATCGTTTAGCTGATGCGATAGCTCACGGCTGGTGTATAAAGGGTTGACGTTGACCAAAATCATGCCAGCGCGGATGATACCGAGCATCACAATAGGATACTGCAAGATGTTGGGCATCATAACGGCAACTTTGTCACCTTTGACCAATCCTAATGACTGCAAATAACTGGCGATTTGGCGGCTGTATAAATCTAATTGTTTAAAAGTGATTGACGAACCCATGCAAATATAAGCAGGTTTTTGCCCATAACGGCTAAAATTACGTTCGAACACTTCCAGTAAAGACGTATTGTCTTCTGGCATATCGATGGTTGCATTGATGCCATAACGCTCATACGCGCCTAACCACGGACTGTCGCTGTCTATCGTCGGCATGGTAGGAAAGGTATTTTCAACCATTGATTGGTTATCTGCCGCAGCGTTATGGTTTTTGGCTTCTTTATTGGTACTGTCCGTCATAATCTTCCCTAAATATTACTGTTAGTAAGTTGCTATCAAAATTTATTAAATAGAATCACCGTGGTTTACAATCACTGAGTTATAAAAACAAAAACTTGTGAATAAGAAGTCTTATGACATAAGAAACTGCTTATTCAAGAGAATTTGTCATTCACAAACTTTTAAGTTAAAAATCTCGAGACATATAGAGCATGTCTAAAGATATTCATGACGATAATATTCTACATTTATCGTCAAATACACCTGTTAAATACAAAATCTATGGGCAAGAACTATAGCAGTTTTGCGCCCAGTTCTCTATGAATACTAGCAAACCCTCATAGAAAAACAAAAAAAATGATAAGGTCATTTGCATAAGACCTTATCATCTTTCACCATTCGCCTATCAAATATCAAGAAATTTTTATCAATGCTCAGTATTGATAAAGCGCTATAAAAAGCCTGCTAAGTTTGGTATTGGGCTATTTATGATATGAGACGGTTTAAGCGTGTTTCTTTTCTTCTAGGGCGCGTAAGTCTTTATGTAAAATCTTACCGACGTTAGATTTTGGCAGCTCGTCGATAAATTCAACATAACGAGGACGCTTATAACCGGTGAGGTTTTCTTTGGCATAAGCAAGCACTTCCTCTTTAGTCAGGCTGTTATCACTACGCACAACAAAAATCTTTGGCACTTCGCCGCTTTTTTCATCATCGATACCGATAACGCCGCATTCCAAAATCTTTGGATGACCGGACATCACATCTTCCACTTCGTTTGGATAAACGTTAAAGCCTGAGACCAAAATCATATTCTTTTTGCGGTCGACAATTTTAAAGTAACCTTCTTCATCCATCACGCCGATATCGCCGGTACGGAAATAGCCATCCGCCGTCATGACCTCAGCCGTCGCGTCTTCGCGTTTCCAGTAGCCCTTCATAACC
>NZ_DAINDI010000009.1:40385-43104 GCF_036731945.1 Psychrobacter sp. | reverse complement strand
GCGGACCACGAACATAGATTTCGCCGCGCTCACCAATTGGCAACTCATTACCTTCTTCGTCCAAGATGGCCATGTCAGTCGCTGGCATCGGTAGACCGATATTGCCTGAGAACTCGCCAGTACCTTGCGGGTTTGCCGACGCGACAGGAGATGTCTCTGATAAGCCATAACCTTGGACGATAATATTACCGGTTATTTTTTCCCATTTAGTCGCGGTGTCTTTTAATACTGCCATACCGCCGCCCATCGACATCTCAAGCTTGCTATGGTCCAATGCTTGAAAGGCTTCGCTGTTGGCAAGCGCGTTAAATAGCGTGTTGACCGCTGGGAAAAACGCCGGTGGATAATCTTTATAAGCTTTGATCAAGCTTGCGCCATCACGTGGATTTGGTACCAATAAGCCGATACAACCACTATATAAACCGTACATACCGCAAACGGTAAATGAGAAAATATGATACAGCGGCAAGGCCGTCATAATAACCGGCTGCTCGTTACGCTCTTGGAACTTATCAAACGCATCGCCAAGATAAGTATCACATTGAATAAGGTTGGCGACCAAGTTGCCATGCGTCAGCATCGCGCCTTTGGCAACACCTGTGGTGCCACCGGTATATTGTAGTACCGCTACATCATCAAGACCAATATTGGTTGGGCGTTTATAATTTTTGGCAGATAATTTATTGAGCGCTTTTTTAAAGTTTACGCTACCGTTAACTTTATAATCAGGGACCAATTTTTTGACGTGGCGCACGACCGCATTCACAATAAAGCCTTTTAGCGGGCTCATCAAATCGCCCATCGAGGTAATGACAACATGATCAACCAAGTCTTTACCGATGTCTTGATAGGTTTTGGCAAAGTTTTCTAGGATAAACAGCACTTTGGTATCAGAGTCTTTTAACTGATGTTCAAGCTCTTTGGTGGTATAAAGTGGATTGACATTGACCAAGGTCATGCCGGCGCGTAGCACCCCTAGTACAGCGACCGGTAGCTGCAAGATATTGGGCATCATAACCGCTACTTTATCGCCCTTTTGTAGGCCAAGCGACTGCAGGTAAGCGGCAATTTGTTTGCTATAACGGTCTAAATCTTCATAAGAAAGCTTCACATCCATGCACACAAAAGCGGTACGACCTGCATGGGTAACGAAATTCTGTTCGAGGATATCAATCAAAGAAGTATTGGCGGGCGGCATATCAATGTCGTATTGGATGCCAAGTTTTTCGTAAGTTTTTACCCACGGTTTGTCATCGCGACGAATTACGTTACCTTGATTTTCCATAATCTTACTGCTCCTAATAATAGTGTGCTGGTATCAATCCATCCCTAATCGAAAAGGTCAAACATACCAAACATCGCCGTACAGCTAGCCATTGATATAATGCATGTAATGGCGGCGACTGACGATATAAAATATGGCGAAGGATCAACAATATAGCGGTAAATAGCCCTTTGTTGATTAACATACACACTTTATACAAACTACTCAATACAAAAGATTGAAACTTGAGTTCTTAAACTTACTTGACGATACCTATCTTTATTAATATCAGTGATTTAAATACTAAAATTGGCTATAATTACGACTATTTACATAATAAACTTTTATTTGTTGTTAAGGAATTTATCAGTTTTTTCACTATTTTCCACCTTTTTTAAAATTATAAAATCGGCACATTTTTACTTTGCTCAACACTTCATTCTCAATATTTGATATTAAAGCTGTTATATCAAGCGCGTCACGACCTGTCGTCTATTCTGACTTATCCCTTTTTAATTTTGCCAATATCCTTTACGATAGCACTATCTTATTTTTCCCTATTTTATCGATATAGTCAGTCCTAAATAAACTTATTACAAGTATTATAACGCGCTACTGGTATTCATTTTCCTTGCTTGCTGTGCCTACGCAGACAGAGGCTGCGAAAAATTAATACCAGTAGCTCTGTGCTTATTTTATAGTGGACTGCCTATATAAACTGATTAAAAACCTTTTTTAAGAATCAAAAGCGAACCCTATTTTATGTCCGATGTTATTGATCATACGATTGACCCTATTATCCCCAATGAACCGATGGATACCCGCTCCGTGGCGGAGTTCACTGAGCAAGCTTATCTCAACTACGCCATGTACGTCATCATGGATCGCGCGTTGCCCAATATCGCTGACGGTCTAAAACCCGTGCAGCGCCGTATCGTTTATGCGATGAGCGAGCTTGGGCTAAAGTCCTCTGCCAAAGCGAAAAAATCCGCGCGTACGGTCGGTGACGTACTGGGTAAATATCATCCACATGGCGATAGCGCCTGTTACGAAGCGATGGTACTGATGGCACAGCCGTTTAGTTATCGCTATCCGCTGATTACAGGTCAAGGTAACTGGGGTAGTCCCGATGATCCAAAATCCTTTGCTGCCATGCGTTATACCGAAGCTAAGATGTCGGCTTATGCCAATACCTTGCTTGCCGAGCTTGGTCAAGGCACGGTCGATTGGCAAGATAACTTTGATGGCACCATGCAAGAGCCAGTCACCCTGCCCGCGCGCCTACCCAATATTTTATTAAATGGTACGACGGGTATCGCCGTCGGTATGGCGACCGATATTCCGCCGCATAACTTAAATGAAGTAGTACGGGCGGCAATTCGCTTGCTTAAAAATCCCGAGCTATCGGTCAAGCAGCTCACCCAATCGATACCAGCGCCTGACCTGCCGACCCCT
>NZ_DAINDI010000009.1:40101-40375 GCF_036731945.1 Psychrobacter sp. | reverse complement strand
ACCAGTAAAAAAGACTTGCAGGCGATGTATGAAAGCGGTCGTGGCAGTTATAAAATGCGCGCCACTTTCCATATTGACCCAAAAGAGAAGAATTTAGTCATCATCGACGCGCTCCCCTATCAAGTGTCAGGCAATAAGATTCAAGAGCAAATCGCTAAACTCATGATGGATAAAAAGTTACCATGGGTAACGGATATCCATGATGAGTCAGACCACGAAAACGCTTGCCGTATCGTGCTTGAACTACGTTCATCGCGTGTCGATGTCGAACGTG
>NZ_DAINDI010000009.1:39063-40091 GCF_036731945.1 Psychrobacter sp. | reverse complement strand
AGTACTGACCTTGAGAGCAATTACCGCGTCAATATGAATATGATTGGCCTAAATGGTAAGCCGCAGGTCAAAAACCTCAAAGAAATCCTAGAAGAATGGCTTGTCTGTCGCCGCTCGGTGGTCACGCGCCGTCTGCAATATCGCCTCGATAAAATTGATAAACGCTTACATATCCTTGCAGGTTTGCTGATTGCTTATCTGAATATCGATGAAGTCATTCGTATTATTCGTGAAGAAGACGACCCAAAATTATCATTGATGCAAGGCTATGATCTGACTGAAATCCAAGCCAATGCTATCTTGGATATTCGTCTGCGCCAGCTCGCAAGACTAGAAGAGATTGAGCTGCGCCGCGAGCAAGATGAACTGGCTGCCGAGCGCGCCATCATTCAAGAATACTTGGACAATCCAGACAGCCTGACCAATCTGATGATTGATGAGCTTAGCACCGACATGAAGGAACACGGCAATGAGCGCGTATCGCTATTGGCTGAACGCGAAGAAGCGCAAGCGTTAAAAGAGTCTGACCTCGTACCAAGCGAGCCTGTCACCGCTATCCTATCGAAAGCGGGCTGGATTCGCGCTGCCAAAGGTCACGACGTCGATGCTGCTGGCATGACTTATCGCTCGGGTGATAGCTATCAAGCCCACGTGCGCGGTAAATCCAATGAGAGAATTTACGTGCTCGATAGTACCGGACGCAGCTATAGTATCGACGCTCATAGCCTCGCCTCGGCTCGTGGTCAAGGCGATCCGCTGACCAGCGTACTCAAACCGCCAGCGGGCGCCAGCTTTGAGCAGTTATTAACGGGCGATAATAACCAACGTATCGTCCTCGCAAGTTCAGCAGGTTATGGTTTTATCAACACCGTTGGCAATCTCGATAGCAATCAAAAAGCGGGTAAAAACATCATCAACCTAGCAAATGATAGCCGCTTGCTACCTGTTGCGCAGATCGATGCTAATGCAGAAGCTAATGGCGATAATAGTGAAGCGGTAAAAGCCACACCTGACCATCTCGCTGTCGT
>NZ_DAINDI010000009.1:33351-39053 GCF_036731945.1 Psychrobacter sp. | reverse complement strand
TGCCCTTGACGATTTGCCTGAACAGGCACGTGGTAAGGGTAATAAGCTGATCAAATTAAAACACGGTGAAGAAGTACTTGACATCACGCCACTCAGTCAGCAAGACAGCCTAGTCATCACCGCTGGCAAACGCCACGTGACGCTAAAGCCTAATGATTTAGCCAATTATACGGGCACTCGTGGTAATCGCGGCGGTCAGTTGCCAAGAGGCTTTCAGAATGTGACGAGCGTTGAGATTGGTTAATAATAGCTATGCTTGGCATGCTAATCTTTAACATTTAAAGCTTACAATACTTTTAACAAAAAGCCGCTTATACACAAGGTGTAAGCGGCTTTTTTAGGCAGGCTAAAACAGATGACAATTATTGTCAAAAGACATTACTCATCTAAAAATTGCTGGATTCGGTATCTTTAAAAACTGCCGTCAAAAAGCTTTCAATCTGAGTACTTGTCATTAGATAGGGATTGTAGTCAGAACCTGCTGAGAAGCTTTTTAGGGCATATTCTTCATCTTCAGCACTTGATGTTAGATATTTAACTAAAAACCCTTTCCATTGACGTGATTCAATTTCCTCTATATTAACAATATTAGGGAAAATGGTTGAATGCTTGTCCAGTATTTTTGCTAAGGCAATATTGATAGCAGGCCTTGTCCCTTGAAAACTTTGAACGAAATAACCTTCGCTAATGACTAAAGCGGAAACGATATTGTTTTCTTCAAAATATCTTCGCCAATACTCATATGCACGAGTCAGCTCGATTCCCGAATCTAGGTCAATATTTTTGGCGACATATGTCATGTTGATAAGAATATGCTCGCCATTTCTTTTTTTCCCTTCAAGGGTATGACTTGTTGTTGTGTCCATAAGGAATCTTATTTATAAAAAGCTTATTTAAGCTAAGATACACTTTATTATAAAAAATAATCAATAAGGTTTTTGCATTTTGACCAATTTTCTATCACCTATCGTGATTTCTTAGGCTTATAGCTATCGTAAATACACTCTTGGTTTATTAATAGTTTGAGTAGGGTGCGTTCCACGCACCGATAAGATTGATAATGTATGGAAATGGTGCGCTGAGCGCACTCTACATTTAAAGGCGCAATATCCTGTTCTTTTAACCCTGCCTTAACCCCAAAATCGGAATCACTAAGTCTTCCTCATCGGTCAGATGCTGCGACAGTAAGTCGGTTGCCTCCACCAAAGTCTGATGCAATTGCTCGGCAAGTGCTTTATCCTCAACCTCACTTTTCGCCAGCGTATTATTTTGCACTTGCAACTTATCGAGTAGCGCATCCAAGCGCCCATGGTCGCGACCCAATATTTCAAACGCAGGTGCAAGCTGCGGATACATTCGAATAAACTCGGGGAAAAACCCCTCATCCTCGACGCCATGATGCTGATGCAATTTGAGAATGTGCATACTGATACGTTTGAGTAGCTGCGAGCGATACTCTGCCCAGTCATACTCGCCAGATTGATAAGCCCCACTTATCTGTGTCAAGATACGTTGACGCTTGCGTATGTTAGTATGTACCTTTAACCAGCCCGATGTTTTGTAAGCATAATCCGCGCTAAACCATTGATCTGGTGGTAGCTTATTAAATAAGAATAACCAATCCGTCTCAAGCCGACTGTCAGGATGACGCGGCGATAGAATAAATAAGTCATCGTCTAAAGATTTTTGGCTAGCAGTGTTATTGGTAGATACGGGCATTATATTATCCTTATCGCACAGTTTCGCATTGTATTTATTAATAATACTAAACCTATTAAACATGGTGTTAAGAGGTTATATAAAGTCAAAAGACAGAAAATCAACCGTTTCTCTTGCTGTGTTTTTAGCTCTATAAAATGCATACTTACCCATAAGTTCAAATTATATTGTTAGTCATAACCCTTAAAACTATTCAGCAAGTTTCAACGACTTTTTATACTTGCTTTGAATACCTAAATAGTCGTTTTTTAAATATAAAGGATACTCATGTTTATTGTAGATAAGGCGGCGCCGGCCAGTATGAATCAGGCGTTACCAGTGCCGAAAGTGATATTTTTTGACATTGACGATACGCTTAGCCGTAACGGTATTATCGCTACGCACAACCAAGCGACTCTTGAGGCGCTAGCCAAGACTGACATTAAATTGGTGATTTCGACCGGACGCTCTAAAGCGATCTTGCCAGCAGATATTTTAGCCTTGCTCGAAGCGGATGTCTTAGATGCCATCATTTGTATGAATGGACAATATAGTTTTGATAATAAAGGCTTGATTAGCCATTATCCACTGTCTGCTGAGCAAGCGGACAAAATTGTGCAGTTATGCCAGACAAGTCAGCTGATTCATAAGTTTGACTCGGCGACGCACATTGCTTGGTCAGGCGAAAACGAGCGTTTGCGTGATTTTAATGCCAAAACGCCGAACTCTATCGTTGATCCACTCTATTATCAATCAAACCCCGTTTATCAATGCTCAGTGTTTTTTAATAATCAATTCGATAAAATGCAAGAGATCGACTTTGCACAGGACGATTTAAAACTGGTACATTGGCATCATATCGGTGCCGATATCTTGCCGATAGAGGCATCCAAGGCGCGAGGCATTAAAGACGTCTGTCGCTATTATGGCGTAGATGCCAATGAGTGTATGGCGTTTGGTGATGGTATGAATGACTTAGAGATGTTTGATTTAGTCGGCTATGCGGTAGCGATGGGTGATGCAAAACAAGAATTGATTGCGCGTGCAGATTTTGTCACCGGTACGATTGAAGAGCACGGTATCCAGTCGGTACTCGAGCAATTTCATATAGCGTCTTGATAAATAGTTATAAAAACCGCTATTTATCTAAGGCGTGTCCTCATTTTTAAAAGAAGAACCCGTCCTAGCAAAATTTAACGACGCTATTTAACGACGCTTAGCCATCAAACCATAAAGCCAGCTACCGACTTTATAAAATCCGGCGATGATTAAAATAATTACCAACGCTGCGAGCACATAAGCCAGCCAATTTGGTACGTGGCTTAGCCAGCCAATGGTAAATGCCAAACCCAGATAGGTTTCAACTGGCCAATTTAGAATTGGGGTTGGCGAGCCTGAATTAAATACCATCATAAAACCTATGATGCCAATCAAAGCCATCACTATCCCAGCGCGTACACGATTATTCATTGTCTTCCTCTTTTAATTCAATCAAATTGGGTAAAATTGTCTTATTTTTATTGTTTAAAGTCTCATACGGCAACTATAGTGGCATAAAACGCGCCTATCATGTCGCCTTTTTGATTACGATGCTATGGTAAATCTGTTTATTCTATAAAACGCTATTGTTAAATCAAGCATAATAAAAAGCTGCATTTGTCATCATTTATGACCATTTGGCATATTATTTTTAATCGCCTTAACTGTAACGATACTAGCAAAAACGCTATGCACGATTGCCCTTTAAATTATGCGCAATCATAGCCATAATGGTTTACATAGCTGTAAATTTAGCATCGTGCCTGTTTTACGGGTTTTCTTGCTTTGCACCATTCTTATTTTAGGAGAGATATTTTGACTCATTTATCATTGTCGCGCGCTGTTGCTCATAGCGCTCGCATGCTTCCAAAAGCCTTATTAGCCGTGGCGGTTGGGCTCGCACTTGTGAGCTGTAGTAAATCAGATAACGCCGCTACCGATGGCGCTGCGGCCAGTGCAGAAACGTTAAACCTGTATAACTGGTCGGAATATATGCCGCAAGAAATCCTCGATGGTTTTACCAAAGAGACCGGCATTCGCGTCAATTACACTACTTTTGACTCGAACGAAGCGATGTACGCTAAGCTTAAATTGCTTGATGATTCCAGCCAATACGATTTAGCGATTCCATCGACGTATTATGTGGAAAAAATGGCCAAAGAAGGACTGCTACAAGAGCTTGATAAATCCAAACTAAGCAACTTTAAAAATCTTGATACCTCCTTTACCAATACCAAGGTTGACCCAGAAAACAAATACTCGATTCCTTATATGTGGGGCAGCACCGGCCTTGCTATCAATGGCGAAGCGGTCGATCCTGCGACCGTAAACAGCTGGAATGACTTATGGCGTCCTGAATATAAAGGTCAAGTGATGCTGATGAATGACATGCGCGAAGTGTTTGGCATGGCGCTATTGACCTTGGGCTATTCAGGTAATAGTAAAAATCCTGAGGAAATCAAAGCCGCTTACGAGAAGCTAACGACCTTGATGCCAAATGTAAAAACCTTTAACTCGGATGCTTCACGCATGCCGTATATGGAAGGGGAAACCACGGTTGGTATGAGCTGGAATGGTGAAGCCATCATCGCCAATAACGAAGGTTTGACTAGCCTAGTGTATAAATATCCAACTGAAGGGGCTATTCTTTGGATGGATAACTTTGTTATTCCAAAAAACGCCAAACAAGTCGATGCGGCGCACAAATTTATTGATTATTTACTGCGTCCTGAGAACTCTAAAATCGTCAGCGAAGAGATTGGTTACGCCTCGCCGAATATGGCCGCGCGTGAGCTGATGCCAGAAGAGGTGCGCAACAATCCAACCATTTATCCAAGCAAAGAAGTATTAGCAAAAGCGGAATTCCAAGAAGATGTTGGCGATGAAGCTTTGCAAGTTTATCAGCAGTATTGGGATAAGCTTAAAACGGGGCGTTAATTCTGTAAGTTAACACACATTTATTAATTGCTGTTTTAGATACCTATTATCTATCCAAAAAAACGCTGCCTTTATTAAGTCAGCGTTTTTTATTTGTCTTTTATCTATTTTTTTATTCAGCTTTTATTTATAAGTGCAAATCGGTTTCACTACCTTTATGCTCAATACGGCGCTGCTCGCGGCGCTGATAGCGCAAGCCAGAAGCAGCAAACCATTGCGGCTTGGTGGTTTGCAATAATTCACTAAGGCGCTGTAACTGTACTTGCAGCGTTTGGGTGAGCCAAAAATAGCCTTGCCATTCAAAGCCTAAGTTTTCCACACTTGGATATTCTGATACCGCAATGCGGGTAATCGGGCGAAACACTTCATCATTTGGGCTACGTAATACCGCCGCCATATGCTGCATCGCTTGGGTTAATTCGTGCTGATAATGAATCAGTAAAATATGGTTTTCATCGTCAATCTCGATATTTGCCAAGCGCGGCGCCGCGCTTAACAGTAAGTCAATAGTACCAATAATATTACGATGGGTACGCTGAATGGTCTCTAGCGTTTCTTTTTCAATCCCAGATTCGCTCGCTGTGGCGGCGATATGCGGGCGTACGGCAAGCAGGCGCTTATTGATTTTTTGAAGCGCTTTGACCAGGGCTTTATTGACTGGCGTATCTGGTACAGCCGGATTTTTTGGGTAAATAATACTGGCTGAACTGGTCGCTTTACTATATTTAAAAGGTTTTGGCACCAAAATCTCGGCATCAATATGATTGCCTACCCCAGCGTATAAATTACCGCAGGTTTCAAGGTTGCTGGCCAATAAAAACCGCCACATTAGCGTTGATTTCAGCGGTAAAATCAAGGTCGCAGCGACCGCAACCCCTGCACCAAGTAAAATATTAATGGCGCGATACAGACCATCTTGGGTGATATTGCTATGGTCGGGGCTTGAGACAATCATCAGCATGGTAATACCCGTTAGCAGCCCGATATAACCCAACTGCTTAACCGCCACGTAGCCAATAATACCGCTG
>NZ_DAINDI010000009.1:30818-33341 GCF_036731945.1 Psychrobacter sp. | reverse complement strand
GTATAACCATAGCCAGCCGCCGGTATCTTGAATTAACCATAAAAAGCTCAGCCCGACCACCACGCCGAGCAAAGTGCCGAGTATGCGCTCTTTTGCCTTGGTATAAATCGCCCCTTGATATTGCAATAATCCCAATATCACAAACACGGTAATGGTCGTCCACTCGCCATGCGGCAAGTGGGTAAACTCATTTAACAACAGGGCAATAAGCACGGCCACGCCTAAACGTATGGCATGCAACACATCGGCATGCTGATAGCGGGCGTAAGGCTCTACAAACGGCGCGGTAAATCGTTGCCAAAAAGTCGGTTTCACGCAGGGCGTCTCTTATAATGAATAAATAAAAAGTAGCTTAAATGATAACTGCTAGCTTAACCATTCATAAAGCAATTATCAAAAAAATAACGCCTTTTATCCCGTAAAGATAAAAGACGTCAACATTATAAACATGCAAGGGCGTGTCCTCATTTTAAAAATGATGAAAAAGCATATTTGGATTTGGCTATTGATAACTCCCAATAGCCAAATACTAGACTTCTAAAAGCTAAACTTCTAAGAAATCCAAAATACCTTCTGCCGCTTCACGACCTTCCCAAATCGCTGTCACCACCAAATCAGAGCCGCGCACCATATCGCCACCGGCAAATATTTTTGGATTACTGGTTTGGAATTTAAAGGTTTGTTTTTCGGCGGCGACCACTCGACCCGAGCCGTCCATTGTGACTTGCTGACTGGCAAACCAATCGGCCGGGCTAGGACGGAAACCAAAGGCCAGAATAACCGCATCACACGGTATGATTTCTTCTGAGTTAGGAATAGGCTCAGGGTGGCGGCGCCCACGATTGTCAGGCGCGCCCAGATGCGTAGTAATCGCCTTACCTGCATTCACTTTGCCATTTAAGCCAATGATTTCGGTCGGTTGACGATTGAATAAAAACTCAACGCCCTCTTCGCGTGCATTGACCACCTCACGGCGAGAGCCGGGCATATTTTCTTCGTCACGGCGATAAGCGCAAACTACTTGCTGCGCGCCTTGACGCACACTGCTACGGTTACAGTCCATCGCCGTATCACCGCCGCCTAGCACCACCACTTTTTTACCTTTTAAATCGATATAGTCTGCTGAATTTTTTTCCCAGTCATTGCAGCGATTGACGTTAGCTATCAGATAATCTAGCGCATCGTAGACGCCTTCTAGCTCTTCGCCTGCAAAGCCGCCGCGCATATAAGTATAAGTGCCCATGCCCATAAATACCGCATCGTACTCGCTTAACAACTCATCAATACTGACGTCGCTGCCGATTTCGGTCTCTAAACGGAACTCCATGCCCATACCTTCAAAAATGACACGGCGATTGCGCATGACATCTTTTTCCATTTTGAACTCTGGAATACCAAAGGTTAATAAACCACCAATCTCAGGACGCTTATCAAAGATAACAGGTTTGACCCCGTTTCTGACTAAAATATCGGCGCAGCCCAGTCCTGCAGGCCCTGCGCCAATAATAGCGACTTTTTTATCCGTCCAAACCACCTCGGACATATCAGGACGCCAGCCAAGGGCAAAAGCGGTGTCGTTGATATACTTCTCAACATTGCCGATGGTGACCGCGCCAAAGCCATCGTTTAGCGTACAAGCGCCTTCACACAAGCGGTCTTGCGGGCAGACACGGCCACAAACTTCAGGCAAAGTATTGGTTTGATGACACAATTCTGCTGCCTGAAATATTTGTCCTTCTGCCGCTAATTTAAGCCAGTTGGGAATGTAATTATGTACCGGACATTTCCACTCACAGTATGGGTTGCCGCACTCAAGGCAGCGGTGCGATTGCTGCGCTACTGATTCGCTATCGAACGGCTGATAAATTTCTACAAACTCTGTTGAGCGCGTAACGATGTCTTTTTTGATTGGCTCAAGGCGCGGTACATCTAAAAACTGAAAGCTATTTTCTAAGCGTTTTGCCATGGTATTGTCTCTTTTATAGTGGGTAACGACAGCCAATATCTGTTTAAATGAGGCAAATTTACGGATAAAGGTTGTCATTTACCTGCTTAAAACCTATGAATTAAACTGCTTGTAAACCTCTTACTATCTCACTTATTGTGGGTCAGCCGTCGTGGTTTTAAGCAGGGTCGCAACGTTTGCCGCTTTGGGTTTTACCAAATAGAACTTACGCGCGTAATGCTCAAAGTCCGCTAAGATGGTTTGTCCCCACGCACTGCCCGTTTTGTCGACATGGGTTTCAATCACTTGTTGCAAGTAAATACGATGACCTTCCATTTGCTCGCTTGAGATACGGTTTAAATCAATCAGCTCATGATTACAGCGATCGAAAAAGTCACCATCCATATCGAGAACATAAGCAAAGCCGCCGGTCATGCCTGCGCCGAAATTCAACCCCGTACGCCCAAGGACGGTAATGATGCCGCCGGTCATATACTCGCAGCAATGGTCGCCCGTGCCTTCGATAACCGCATGAGCGCCCGAATTACGTACGCCGAAACGCTCGCCTGCTGTACCCG
>NZ_DAINDI010000009.1:25958-30808 GCF_036731945.1 Psychrobacter sp. | reverse complement strand
GAATCTTGCGGTGGATAAATGACAATCTCACCGCCCGCCATGCCTTTACCAACATAGTCATTGGCATCGCCTTCTAGCTCAATATGCAAACCGCCCGCATTCCAGACCCCTAAACTTTGACCTGCGGTGCCGTTTAGATGCAGCTTAATGGGTCTATCACTCATGCCAAGGTTGCCCCAGACCTGCGCAATCTCGCCGGAAATACGCGCGCCGATAGAGCGATCACAGTTACCGACGACGTAGCTATAATCGCCGCCGTTACCTTGACGGATACTTAGCAGCATATCGTTAATCATTTGCTCAGCGAGCAAGCCTTTATCAAATGGCTCATTGCGCGCCACCTGACAAGTTTGCGCTTTGCCGCTACTGGCTGGATGACTAAATAATAACGGCGTTAAATCCAAATGCCGCTGCTTATCAGTATTACCTTCTAATACGTCAAGCAAATCGGTACGTCCGACCAGCTCTTCCATACTGCGCACGCCAAGAGCGGCAAGCCATTCTCGCGTTTCGGTTGCAACAAATTTAAAGAAGTTAATCAGCATTTCCGCTTCGCCAATGAAATGCTCATCGCGTAGCTGGGCTTTTTGGGTGGCAACGCCGGTCGGACAGTTATTAAGATGGCAAATCCGCAAGTATTTACAGCCAACGGCAATCATCGGCGTGGTGCCAAA
The DNA here is from genome assembly GCF_036731945.1 of Psychrobacter sp. Lineage (GTDB taxonomy): Bacteria > Pseudomonadota > Gammaproteobacteria > Pseudomonadales > Moraxellaceae > Psychrobacter. The sequence goes on along the minus strand of NZ_DAINDI010000009.1, from coordinate 30,134 downwards.
ACCAAAGCTTTCTGCCCCCAGAATTGCGGCTTTGACCACATCAAGACCCGTTTTTAGGCCGCCATCGGTTTGAATACGAACTTTATCACGCAAGCCGTTGACCCGAAGCGATTGATGCGTTTCAGCAAGCCCCAGCTCCCACGGCGAGCCAGCATGATGGATAGACGACAGCGGTGACGCTGCCGTGCCACCATCATAGCCTGAGATGGTAATTAAATCGGCGTAGGCTTTTGCCACGCCCGTTGCAATGGTGCCAACACCCGGACGTGAGACCAGCTTCACTGACACCAAAGCATCTGGATTGACTTGTTTTAAATCAAAAATTAGCTGCGCCAAATCTTCGATAGAGTAAATATCATGATGCGGCGGCGGCGATATGAGCGTCACCCCCGGTACCGAATAACGCAGGCGAGCGATGAGCGCATTAACCTTACCGCCCGGCAGCTGACCGCCCTCACCCGGTTTCGCCCCTTGAGCAACTTTAATTTGCAGCACTTCTGCCGAACGCAGATACGCCGGTGTGACCCCAAAGCGACCTGAGGCAATTTGCTTAATTTTTGAGTTACGCAAGGTACCATAACGCACCGGATCTTCGCCGCCTTCACCAGAGTTTGAGCGCCCACCAATGGTATTCATCGCTATGGCAATCGCTTCATGGGCTTCGGGTGACAATGCCCCTAATGACATCCCCGCTGAGTCAAAGCGCGATAAAATTGCTGAGATGTCTTCGACGTCATTTACGTCAATTGAATTATCGGTTTTTAATTGCAATAAATCGCGCAAGGTTGCTACGGGACGGCTATTAACCAAATCGGCATAGTTACGATAATTGACATAATCACCCGTACGTACGGCAGTATGTAGGCTGTTAATCACGTCAGGATTAAAGGCATGGTATTCTTTATTAAAGACAAATTTTAATAAACCACCTTGGTCAAGTGGCGCACGGCGTTTAAAGGCATTGGCCGCCAATTGCGCTTGGTCAGCAGCCAAATCAGCAAAAGTGGCGCCTTTAATACGACTTTGCACACCTTTAAAGCATAAGCTTACCACTTCTTCAGAAAGCCCCACCGCTTCAAATAATTGCGCGCCGCGATAAGAGACAATGGTAGAAATACCCATTTTTGATAAGATTTTTAGCAGCCCTTTATCCAAGCCCTTACGGAAATTGACCCGCGCTTGAATTGGGTCACCAAGCAGCTCACCCGTCGCCACCAAGTCATCGATGACGTCATAGGCCAGATATGGATACACACAAGTCGCGCCAAAGCCGATTAATACCGCCACTTGATGTGAATCGCGTGCCAGACCAGTCTCGATAATTAAATTGGCATCGGTACGAATACCTTGGGCGATTAAATAATGATGCACCGCACCGGTAACCATAATGGCGTTGGCCGGTAGTTTGTCGGCTGCGATGTTCTTATCAGACAAGACAATTAAAGTAAAACCCGCACGAATGCTGCTTGCTACTTGCTCACAGATGGCTTTAATAGCGGCTGATAACTCAAGATTGGCATCGTAGTTTAAGTCGATACGCGCCATTTGAAACGCTGGGTCTGCCAAGGCTTCAAGCTGCTGCATTTTACTGGCTGATAAAACCGGCGATGATAAGATAATACGATGCGCGTCGCGCGCTGACGGCGCAAACACGTTGGTCTCGGCACCAAGACACGTCTGTAGCGACATGACGATGGACTCACGCAATGGGTCAATCGGTGGATTGGTCACCTGCGCAAACTGCTGGCGGAAAAAATCACCGACATGACGTATTTGCTGCGATAGCACCGCCATCGGCGTATCATCGCCCATCGAGCCGACGGGTTCTTGACCATTTTCGGCATTAGGGCGGATGATTTCGGTGCGCTCTTCATTGGTGATGTGATACATTTTTTGCAAAGCTTTTAGCGGCTCACCGCGGCAAGCTTGGGCGGCTAATTCTTCTTCTAAGCGCTCATCATCGCGGATGCGGGTTGCTTCTTCGCGCAGCCATTTCCGATATGGATGCGCTTTTTTGAGTAACGTCGCAATGGCTTTGGTATCCATGATTTGACCAGTCATGGTATCGATAACTAACATCTGACCGGGCCCAACGCGCCCTTTAGCAAGCACATCTTTTGGCGCATAATCCCAAACGCCGACTTCTGAGGCCACCGTGATATAGCCATTTTTGGTGGTCACCCAACGCGACGGCCGCAGACCATTACGGTCAAGCATACAGACCGCATAGCGACCGTCTTGAATCACTAGCCCTGCTGGGCCATCCCATGCTTCCATATGCTGTGAGTAAAATTCATAAAACGCGCGCAAGTCCATATCCATGCTATCGACATTTTGCCAAGCTGGCGGTACCAAAATCGACATCGAGTGGAATAAACTCATACCGCCTGACATCAGCACCTCTAGCATATTATCTAAGCTCGATGAATCCGAACCCGTGCTATTCACCAGTGGCGTCAATTCACTTAGATTGGGCAATTTATCAGACTTTAATTTTGGCGTGCGCGCTTCAGACCAGCTACGGTTACCGGTGATGGTATTAAGCTCGCCATTATGCGCCAAGTAGCGAAACGGCTGCGCTAGGGGCCAACGCGGCAAGGTATTGGTCGAAAAACGCTGATGGAAGACCACGATATGCGAGGCCAAACGCGTATCTTGTAAGTCTAAAAAGAACGCTGGTAGGTCTGATGGCATGACCAAACCTTTATAGATAATGGTCTGACAGTTTAAGGAACAAACATAAAATAACTCGTCATCAAGCAGACGCTGCTCGGCTTTTTTACGCGCGACAAATAATTTGCGGTTAAAGTCATCAGCCGCTATCTCGTCTGGTGCATTGACAAATATCTGCTGAAAACCAGGTAATGTCTGACGCCCAATCTCACCAACGATACTTAAGTCAAGCGGCACATCACGCCAGCCCGCCACTGTCAAACCTTGGGCGGCAATCTCTTCATTAAGCACCTGCTGACTATAATGCGCTTTTGCTTCATCTACATTAACAAACACCATGCCAACGGCAAAATCAGCAGTCAGGGTAAAGCCTTGCTCAGCGGCGATATCGCTAAAAAATACCGTTGGCGTTGCCAGCAATAAACCGCAGCCATCGCCGGTCTTACCATCAGCGGCAACGCCGCCGCGATGAGTCATACAACTTAGACTATGAATGGCCGTTTTTACCAAATCGTGACTGGCTTGGCCCTCGATATGAGCAATCAAACCAAAGCCGCAATTATCAGAAAAGTCATCTGGCGCTGCCAAATACGTAGAGGAGGAAATCATTGACATAGCTTGTCCTTTTGAGTGAGCGGACGGCCTATACTTTCAATATGAAGTAGCAACCAAACTCCGCGGGCAGAACGGGCTAAATATATTCACATAAGCGGATTAATAAAGCGCAAGCGGAGAAAATAATGCAAGCGTATTGAGGGTGATAAAAATACTTATCACGACTCTCTTTATTTTATAACCATTACAGCGATTGATTTAACGTTACCGCTAAAACATCTATACCTAAATTCTTATCGGACTCTGACTCTGCTTACTTTTATGTCTGCTTTAGCGGTTAAAAACTCAATATGAGCGGCTAAACGTTGATAAAAACGGTGTCGCCTTAACCCAGTCACTAGACGATGAGCAAAGCAGCTGACAAGAAGTTTGTGAATAAATGGCGATGAATAGGTTAAACCACCGTCAAATCCGAATATCAGACGCTCTGTATTCAAGCGCCTTAACAATCCCAATTGGGATAAAATGAGGAGTTGCGCCACTTGCTATAAGCTTAAATAGGTAGCAAGTAGCAGCGCTTGAAACGACCATATCGAAGTATTAAATAACAGTTTACGATAACTATACAGAACGTCGCCCTTAGTTATCTTAGTTAATGATGACTAAAAAATCTAGTCTTTTCTGTCAACTCATACTCTAGTTTTTGTAAAAAAATATATTATTAATAGCATATGGATGACTAACTATTGAGAATGATTTCTCATTCAAAGCCGCTTTTATTAGCGTTACTTAGCTTTTTTAATAGTAAATAAATCGTTCACAAAAAAGCCCCTGCCATAAAATACGACAGGAGCGTTTATAAAACGGTATGCTCAGTAAGATTAGTTACTTTTTTCTTCTATCAGCTCTTTGATACTATCATTATTGCCTTTTGAGGCGTTAGCATTA
>NZ_DAINDI010000009.1:22016-25948 GCF_036731945.1 Psychrobacter sp. | reverse complement strand
GGGGTTTTTACCAGCAGCGTTGATATTTTTATTGGCGGCGTTACTATTTGCATTGGCGCTCGGTGGTTTAGGCGCTTCAACCATCGGCGGTTTTTTCGGTGCGTTATTATTGCCTGAACCATTATTTGTTGCATTACCATTGGTTGCTTCAGGCTTACGGTTAGTATCTGTAGAGGATTGCGTGGTCGTTGGTTGCCCTTCGATCTCGACCGTCCGCTCTTCATTGACAGTCAAAGTGTCAGAAGTATCAGCTGACTGGCGTATGCTTTCATTAGCGCCATCTTGTGCGCCGCGATTGGCATTATTATTTGCCATTTGGCCATTACTGTCATCAGACGTTTGTGTCTGTTGACGTACTGGTATTTCGCGTTTGGTTGGGCGCAAGTTTACATTGCGCGTGCGCTTGGTGCTCAAATCCTTAACCGGATCCGGACGTTCATAATTATCGATGATACTGACGTAACGATTGATCTCTTCAGGTAAGACGCGTACATTTGCAGGCAGTTTAAAATCTATCAATTTCGCGGCACCGACCGCCTCTTGTGGACTGCTCATCAGCCCATAAGTCAGCATATAACGTACCTGCTCATTTTCATCAAGGTAGCGGAAATAAGCGAACTTATCGCGATCTTCTCGGCTTTCTAAATAGCTGACAATGACATCATTTTCAGCGACATTCATCACCTGCACTGTCCACTTGCCTTTGTTAGCGAGCAGATAACGCTTGTCTTTGAACTCATCAGGATAGCTGCGTAAGTCTTTAACCGTGGTATCAAAACTAATCGGCTGCACGTCTGTATCGAGCTCATGCAAGGACTCTATCTTTAGCGGCTGCTCAAGCTCAGCGGTTGAGGCTTGTGGCGCTGATATTGGCTCATTCTCAATCTTAGCACCCATCGCTGGCGTTTGACTAAACATCCAAACTAAGGCGGTAAACACGCCCAATAGCAGGGTTGCTATCAGCCAAATCAGTGCTTGACGGCGATATTTCTGCCCAGCTGTGCGAGTCGTCGAGCGTGATGCTGCCATGGAGAGGTCCTTGGAAAAGGGTACTTATAAAAAGATACTTATAAAAGAGTTTTATATAATAATGGTCTTAAAAAAATAATGCTCAAGATTGTCGAAATATATCGTAGCTAAAAATGGCTGAAATGATTATTTTAAGCGTTTAACGATTATATATTAACTGATAAATTAAACGTGCAACTTACCTACTGAATACTTCACGAGCTTGTACTATTGATGCTGCGACAAAACTTCGGTCAAAAGCTTGGCATCAAAATCGTTGGTCAATACCGCCTCACCCAATGATTTTAACAAAATAAGGCGGATTTGTCCGTGTTTGACTTTTTTATCATGACCCATCAAACCTAATGCCGTTTGTACGTCAATAGCGGGCGGCGTAATCGGCAAATTTGCCAAGGTAAGTACGCGTTTAATACGCTCAACGTCCGCAGTTGTTAACCAGCCAGTTTTTTGCGACAGCTCAGCCGCTTGTACCATGCCAGCGGCGACCGCCTCGCCATGTAGCCAATTGCCGTAGCCTTGATGGGTTTCAATCACATGGCCAAAAGTATGACCGAAGTTTAACAAAGCGCGTACGCCGGACTCTCTTTCGTCTTGTGCGACGATATCGGCTTTATACTGACAGCAGCGCTTTACCGCCTCGCCAAGTACGGCTAAATCTAACGCCATCATCGCTGGCAAATTGTGCTCAAGCCAAGTCAAAAACTCTGCATCCATAATCAGCGCGTACTTGATGACTTCTGCCAATCCTGCTGATAGCTCACGCGCGGGCAAGGTTTTTAGCGTACTCATATCAGCAAGCACCATTTGTGGCTGCCAAAATGCGCCAATCATATTTTTACCTTGCGGATGATTGATGCCGGTCTTGCCGCCGACGCTCGAATCCACCTGTGATAACAGAGTGGTTGGGATTTGAATAAAATTGACCCCGCGCATAAAGCTTGCCGCGGCAAATCCTGTCATGTCGCCGACCACGCCGCCACCAAGCGCGATTAAGGTCACATCACGGTTAAAGTGCTCTGCCATCAGCGCATCATAAATCTGATTGATACTGGTCTGGTTTTTATATTGTTCACCATCTGGCAGCACACAAACCTTGACGGTAAACTCTGCTTCAAGTTCTTCTTGTAAAGCGCTTAAATATAAAGGCGCAACCGTGTCATTAGTCACGATAAGGACTTGATGACCGGTAATATAAGGCGCGATTTGACTGGCCATGCTGCTTTTTTCAGCGCCATTTTTAGCAGTGTTAGTAACAATGTTTTTAGGGCTGCTTGCATTACTATCTTCAGTAATAACAATAGGATAATCATGACTTTGCGTCTGTACTGTTAGGATGGCATGAAACAGTGGCGTTGCCATGAAAATCTCCTTAAGTATGAGGATTGAGTTAAATTTAGCGGATTTTTAATAAATACTTTTTAAGCTCATTAACGAAATTTTACTTTTTATTATTCATCTTCTGCGCGTGTTGAACTCATAGCTGAAGTTTGGCAAAAGGCTTCGAGTTGCTGTAATAGCTGATTGACCATATGGCGCGGATAAGTATGACCGGTCGGCATAATGATATGTGCTACTTGCCGGTATAAAGGATCACGCGCACTGTATAAATCTTGCAATATTTTTCTAGGATTGGGCTGTTGTAATAAAGGTCGCGACTTATCTTTGGCCGTACGCGCCATTTGCACGTCTACTGGCGCATTAAGATAGACGACGATACCGCGTTCATGAAGAAACGCTCGGTTTTCAGCGGCCATCACTGCCCCGCCGCCGGTTGCTAAGACAATTTGTGTTTGCTGCGTCAGCTCATCAATGGCCCGCGTCTCGCGCTCGCGAAAGCCCGCTTCGCCTTCTTTGGCAAATATCCAAGCAATATCAGCCCCAGTTTGCGACTCGATATACCAATCACTGTCTACAAACGAGCGTCCCAACTGCTTAGCAAGCAATCTGCCAATGGTGGTCTTCCCCGCTCCCATCGGCCCTACTAGAAATACCGACGGCAATTCCTCAACCATAATACGCACTCAGCTAAATTAGCTATGATACAACGTCATGGATATTCTGGCTAGTAACGCGTATTGATTATTGTCAGTAAAATCTAGTCAGGCACAAAACTTACCCATAAAAAAAGCAAGCGCGCTGCTTGCTTTTTTCTATTACGAAATGGTAAAACGCTGGATTAATTTAGACGACTGGTACCATCATTAATCAGCTTTGGCGTGACAAAGATCAATAGCTCTTCTTTTGCATTGTTACGTACATCCTTGCGGAACGCACGACCAACATAAGGTAAGTCGCCTAAGAAAGGTACTTTATCGACCCCATTACTTTTACGGTTTTTAAAGACGCCGCCCAGTACAACGGTTTGCCCATCTTCCACAATCACATTGGTTGAAATAGAATCTTCAGCAATCGCAACCTGATTATTAATGATAGTCGGTGTGCCATTGGTGATAAGCAGTTGCAAACCAATTTTACCGTCTGGGGTAATGTTTGGCGTGGCTTCCAAGCTCAATGCCGCTTCTTTAAAGCTGGTGGTAGTCGCACCACTGGCCGAAGCTTCTTGATAAGGAATTTGCGTACCAGAAGATACTTTTGCCGTTTGTTTATCAGCGGTCAAAATCTTTGGCGTCGAAATCACTTCACCGCGGTTATCCGCTTGTAGGGCTGATAATTCAAGATCGAGCATCACATCTGACATGCTAAGCAGTCCAAAAGCAATCCTACCCGCTGGGTTGGCAACCCCTAAATCCACGTTTAAGTTATCAGGACGGCTGATGTCATACTTAGGATAAGAAACTGTTTGACCATTGACGGTCGTCGTCTCTACATCAAAGTCTTTTAAGTCCCATAGCGTCTGATTGCTACCACCGACCAGCAAGTTACGGTTATTGGCTGCGCCGTTT
>NZ_DAINDI010000009.1:5902-22006 GCF_036731945.1 Psychrobacter sp. | reverse complement strand
ACCAATCTCTTTACTAAAGCTATCGGTTGCGCTAACGATACGCGCTTCAATCATTACTTGACGGACTGGAATATCAATTTTACCAATCAGCTTATGAATATTTTCAATGCTTTCAGCAACGTCTTTGATAATCAAGGTATTGGTGCGCTCATCAACCGTTACCGTACCACGGTTAGACAACAAGGTATTGTTATCGACAGAGTTTGCGTTGCCAGTACCGCTACCACCCGTTGAACCACTACCTTGAGATATCAGCGTCAATACATCTGCTGCCTTAGCATAGCTTAAGCGAATGTATTCCGTGCGTAATGGTGCATAAGACTCAACCGCTTGCTGCGCTTCAAGCTCACGAGCTTCTTGTTCTGCAAGCTCAGTCGAAGGTGCGACCAAAATCACATTACCGTTTTCACGTTTGCCAAGATTCTTACTTTTTAGAATGATATCTAACGCTTGATCCCAAGGAACATTAATCAAGCGCAAAGTGATGTTGCCCGCCACCGAGTCACTCGCCACAATATTCATTTCTGTAAACTGGGCCAAGATATCTAACACACTACGGATTTCGACGTCTTGAAACTCCATCGATAATGCTTCGCCGGTATAGACTTTTTCTTCTAATGTCGGCTCGCGTAGTAGCTCAGGCTTTCTGATATTGATGTTTAATTGATTGCCTGATTGGTAAGCTTGATATTCAAAATCTTCTTTGACATTAATAGTGATCACACCATTTTGCCCTTGATTCTTGGTATCAATACTATCAACCAGACCGCTATTCACATTCAAGCGGCGCAGCAAGTTTCTCGGTACCGTGCTACCCGTTAAACGCACCACCAACTTATTACCTTGGCGTTGAACGTCTACTGGAATAGCTTCATTGGCGAGCGCAATGCTAACGTTACCGCCGCCGTCATTGCCTTTGGTGAAATTGACCGCCGTTAAACCATCATAACTATATTGCTTACTTACTTGTGAGGCGGCAAGCTGTGGGCTTAATAAAGGATTGACGCGCACTACCATAGTGTCAGCAGGTGCCTGTGTTGCAACTGCTTGATTTTTTACTACTCTGGTTTTAATTGGCGCAACGGCAACGCTACTGCTCTCAACGATTGGCGTCACTACCGCAGTAGTGGTGATAGCCGCGTTGCCATTTAATACGTCTTGGACTGGGTCATTGGTAACTACTTGATTAACCACCGGACGACTAGGGTCGCTGATGGTTAGCAGCAAATTATTGCCCTCAATAGCGGTAGTATAATTGCCCGCTTGTTTGAGACCGACGATCAGACGCGTAGTATTGTCACTATTTAGAGTGGTGACATCGTTGATCATACCAACATTATATTCACTAAAACGGCTGGCAAGCCCATTTTGCACTTGCTCAAAGTCCAATACCAAACGGCTTGGATTATCAAGCTGATAGGCAGCAGGTAATACTGGCTTACCGGCAAACCCTAAGCGCATTTGGGTAACCGCTGGCGCTGTTTGTACCACAGAGACGTTATTGATACGCTGCTCAGCATGAGCACTGCTACTTATTGCTACCATACTCATTGCCAATACAGAGATGGCAAAACTAGAAGATACGCGGTCGCTCATCGTCATTACCTTGTTGTTGCGTACTGTCATTATATATTCCTCAAAAAATCTGCCGACTTAGCTTATAGGGGAGACCAGCGACTGGGGTTTTTCGACAAACCCAGCGCGGCTGTCTGGCACAATTTCAATCAAGTTAATCTGGGTCGGCGTGATTTCAACAATACGGCCGTCATTTAAGCCAAGATAATTACCGACTCTTACGCTCGCAACCGAACCGTCAGGACGCTGTACTAAAGCATATTGCTGACCTTCAGGGGAAATAACGACGCCGCGAAAGACGAGTTGCGATAGCTCATATTGTTCAAGTGGTTCTTTCACTCGGGTTATATCAGGGCGCACACCATCGATAGAGGTCGTAGGGCCTTGGACATTCACTAAGCTTGGCGGCAAAAATGGGCTGCGTTGCGTACTGGCACTATAAACAAAATCTTCTACCAGCTCAGCTTTGGGCGGCGGCTCAATCGGCTGTGCTGGCTGATTACGAATATCAGTCATCGCCTGCTCTGCCATGCCAATACGGTCAGTACAACCGGTCATTGACAAAACAGTCGCGCTTAAAATCAGCAGCATGGGCAGTTTTTGGATACGCATTAGTTGCCTCCTGCAGCATCAGTAGCAGCAGCATCTGGTGCAGTGGTTTCTTCACCTTCAGGAGCGGCTTCTTTTGAGCGATAGGTTTTGGTTTGTAGCACAAGATTGAGCTCAGGCAATACATCTAGAGTTGGCTGTGGATTACTGACTTCAAAATCATGCATGGTAATAATACGCGGCAAGGCAGCAAGACCACTGATAAAGCTACCAAACTGATGGTATTCTCCTAAGGCAGCGATACGAATAGGCTGCTCAATAAAAAACTCATTTTCAATCTCAGGCTCTACTGAAATATCTTGAAAACGAATATTACTACCAACGCCCGTCATATTGATACCTTCGACCAGCTCTGATACGCGGGTGTCTTTTGGGAGTTGATCGAGTAAAGTATTAAACTCAGTTTCCATTTGAATCACTTGCGCTTGATAGGCTTTTAAATGACGTGCACGCGATTCTTTTTCGCGGTAGCTATCAAGTAAAGTTTGCTGCTGACTTTCAGCCGCATTAATTTCATCAATTTTACTGCTGATTGGCAGCGCCCAAGATAGTGCTGCAATCAAAGCAATAATAAATCCAATTACGGTGACTTTGACAGGAAGCGGCCAGCTGCCGTAGTTTTCGCTGTCTAATGATTCGAAACTGCGGCGAAACTCATTTAAGTCAAACTGCTTTTTTGTACTTAGCGCCTCTTTCTTGGTTTTAACCAAGCTCTTTTTTCGAATCAGTTTCATAACTCACCTCCAGACGCAGCGTTAGCCTCAATCTCTTCAGCTGTTTCTGACTGTACTTTAGTCGTGACAACAAACTGAACATAGCTGTCTTCAGGATAAACCGGGCGCGACTGCTCTCCAGTAGTTACCGTATTTTCTAAGGCGGGCGCGGCTTGATAAGCGCTGATATTCTGCTGAATATTGCTTACCGCTGAATTGCCCATCCATTTACTGCTATCTAGATTACGAATCAAGCTAGAGACGATATTTGGATTGTCAGCAAGGCCTGTTAACGTCAGTACATCGCCTTCGCGTTTTAAATTGGTTAAATACAGAGCAGGCGGTATTGCTTTGGCAAGATCATCCCATATACGGACTGGAACCGGACGTCGTCCTTGTAAATCTTGGATAACCTGCATCCGTGAGATGATGTCTTCACGGCGCTGCTCTAAGCTATCAATCTCGACCAAGGCTTTGTCTAAGCGCGCGTTTTCTTGCTCAATCAGCGCATTGGCATCCAATTGCTCATCGAGTTCATTGTTAAAATAGCTCCATGAGGCGAATGCCGCTAATAGAGTTAACAAAGTTACTGCGGCAACCAAAGTGATAAACTCTTTATTGCGGCGTTCGCGCTCTTCTTGCCGCCAGGGCAATAAGTTAATACGAGCCATTAGTCGAAGCTCCTTAACGCAAGACCGCACGCGGCCATTAAGCTTGGTGCATCAATCGCCAGTTGCTCATTGTCAATGTGCGGAGCGATGGTCATGTTGATGAACGGATTTGCGATAGTGACAGGGACACCCAATCGTTGCTGCGCCATACCGGCAAGCCCTGCAATAGAGCTGCTACCACCCGCTAGCACGACATGATCAATACTGCTGTACTGGCTAGATGAGAAGTAAAACTGTAATGAGCGCGTAATTTGCTGGATGGTATTTTCGATAAACGGTGTCAAAACCTCAGGATAGTAATCATCAGGTAAAGTGCGTTCACGTTTGCTAATGGTTGCTTCTTCAGCAGATAGTCCATAACGGTTTTGAATCGCATCAGTGAGCTGAGCACCACCAAATAATTGTTCACGACTATATATAAACTCACCATTTTTAGCAATATATAATGTGGTTTGATTATGACCGATATCGACTAAAGCGACCAAGTCTGGTACATTTGGCAAGTTATCTGCCATTAATCCAAAAGCACGCTCAATGGCATGCGATTCGATATCCATCACTTTGGTTTGCAAACCGCCAAAAGTGAGCGCATCGACTCTCTGGTCGACGTTTTCTGAGCGTGACGCCGCTAGGAGCACTTGCACCATATTGTCATTAATGAGTGAAGGCCCCAATACCTCAAAGTCCAAATTCACATCTTCTAATGGATAAGGAATATATTGATCAGCATCCAAACGAATTTGTGCTTCACGCTCGACATCGTTAAGCACCATATCCATATCAATAATTTTGGTAATGACGGCGGAACCTGATACAGCGGTTGCCGCACTACTGCCCGCAGCTTGACAACGCCGTGCTAAGCTTGCAATCGTATTACCCACTGCTTCGGTGTCTGCAATGAGTTTGTCGACAACTACGCCTTCCGGCAATCTTTCTATGCCGTAAGATTTTAAATGAAAAATACCTTGTTGGCGCTGGATGTCAACCAACTTTACTGACGTGGCGCAAATATCTACACCAATCAGATGCCGACTTTTAGAAGTAAATAGCCTCACAAACTCTATACCTTATATTAAGTGTACATTCTGATAGTTATTTGTAATAATTCAGTACAATACTTTACTTAACAGATAGATTCAAGCATTTAAATTACCTATTAAGGCACAATTACACATTTATTATTACTTGCCTATTTTGTTCAAGGTATAATCTCCTACCTGTTGCAAATTTTAATTGATAAGTCTGATTATGACCAAAAAAAATGCTACCGCTCGTCTCATTCACTTTTTGGTGGGGCTTTTCATTGCTTGCTTAGCGTTAGCGCTCATTTTAGCGCTTGCTGTACCGATTGGTTTTTATGGTATGGCGATGTATTTAGCGCCAACCTTGCCCAGTACCCAAGAGATTAAAACCGCCAATCTTGAGATGCCATTACAGATTTATAGTAGTGACGATAAGCTAATTGGTCAGTATGGCAATCGTCTATCGTTGCCAGTTACGTTTGACGAAATTCCTGAAGGCTTAACCCATGCCTTTTTAGCGGCAGAAGATGCAACATTTTTTCAGCATAGCGGTATCAGTATTAAAGGACTTGGTCGCGCCGTGACCGAAGTGGTAACCGACGATGAAAGCCAAACCGGCGGCTCTACCATCACTATGCAGGTCGCTAAAAACTATTTCTTAAGCCCTGAACGTACATTAAATCGTAAATTAACAGAGCTGTTTTTAGCCCGTAAAATAGAAGATGAACTCAGTAAAAACGACATTCTTACCTTATATGTCAATAAAATCTATCTAGGCGAAGGCGCTTATGGTATCCGCGCTGCTGCCAAAAAATACTATAGTAAATCACTTGAGAACCTGACGGTGGCCGAGATGGCTATGCTTGCAGGTTTGCCGAAAGCTCCTTCTAAATACAATCCTGTCGCCAATCCTAGTCGTGCGCTCACCCGCCGCAACTGGATTATTGGCCGTATGCATGAGCTTGGTTATATCACTAAGGCTCAGCACGACGAAGCGATCAACGCCCCTATCGGTATCAACCTTTATCAAGAAAAGCTTGATATGAACATGCCGTATTTGGCAGAGATGACACGTTCTGCCTTGGTCGAGCGCTATGGCGAACAAGTCATGAATGGCGGTTGGCGCGTGCGTTTGACCGTTGATAGTGAAGCGCAAAAAGCGGCAGAAAAAGCAATATTGACGGGGCTTGTGGCCTACGAGCATCGTCATGGCTGGCGCGGACCAGAAGCAAACGGTGAACCGCTGGAAAAATTCCGTCGTTATAGCAATATGTCGCCGGCGAAAGTCACTCAGGTTAACTCGCGCAGTTTTGAAGCCATGCTGCAGTCCGGTGAAAGCGTCACCGTCAATTGGTCTGGCATGAGCTGGGCACGTAAATATATTTCTGCCGACCGTATTGGCTATTTTCCGAGTAATGCCAGCCAGATTGTTAGTAAAAATGACATCGTGCGCTTGATACCAGCCGCTAATGGCAGTTGGCAATTGAGTCAAATACCAGAAGTACAAGGCAGTTTGGTTTCCTTAAACCCTGAAACAGGCGCGGTACGAGCCTTGGTTGGCGGTTTTGATTTCAATCACAGTAAATTTAACCGCGCCCTGCAAGGCTGGCGCCAGCCCGGCTCAACGATTAAACCACTGGTTTATACCGCGGCCCTAGAAAAAGGCTACCGCCCAGATAGTATTGTTTCAGACCGCCCGATTCAAGTAGGCGACTGGAAACCTAAAAACTCTGACCAACGTTTTTTAGGCGATATTACCTTGCGCCGTGGACTTTATTTATCACGTAACTTAGTGTCTATTCGCTTGCTACAAGCCATTGGTATCTCCGATGCACGTAATTTATTAGATGAGTTTGGACTGGATAAAGAAAAGCTGCCTACCACTTTGTCGTTAGCATTGGGCACAGGTCAAGCTACCCCATTACAAATGGCGACGGCTTATGCCACCTTTGCCAATGGCGGTCATCGTATTCAGCCTTATTTTATCGACCAAATTTATAATTATAATAATAAGCTGCTGTTTCAAGCCAACCCGCAACAAGCATGCGCGCTATGTTTTAATGAACAGCTCGACGACCTCAACAAAAAACTTATCGAAGATTATGAAGCAAAAGTAGAAGAAGAAAATAAGGCGTCAAAAGAATCAGAGAACGATATTAAAGCTGAAAATAGTGCAGATTCTGATGCTACAGAAGACAGTCCAGTAAAAGATAGCAAAGCACTTAATGTAGAGGTTTATGATGCAAGTCCAGATTCGGATCGCCTAAAAGCGCCAGTTTTGCAGTATGTACGTGCTGAGCAAGCGCCGCGTATTTTGAAACCGCGAGTGGCTTTTGAGATGGCCGATATTCTACGCGACGTTATCCAGCGCGGTACGGCTGTGAGGGCAAAAGCGTTGGGACGCGATGACATTGGTGGCAAAACCGGAACGACGAATGAAGCAAAAGATGCATGGTTTGCAGGGTTCCATCCTACCAATGCTACTGTCGTTTGGATGGGCTTTGATCAGCCATCAACGCTTGGACGCCGTGAATATGGTGGCGTGGCAGCGCTGCCTGTTTGGATGGACTTTATGAAAGCCCAGTTAAAGAACACCCCTCATCAATGGGTGGCTATCAATAACCGTGCCAAATCTAAAAAGCAGAAGCAGACTATCATAGAAATGATGGACGAAGGCGCAGCTGAGCTTGAAGATGAAGATACCAACGATGGCAAATCAGCAAAGCCAGTCAAAACCACCACCCAACAACGTAAGCCACCTGCCCCTGAGCCAGTTGAAGAGCAGATTCAAAATCGACCCACTCCTGAAAAACCAAGTCGTACTGATAACGGTAATCCTCAAAACAAACCTTTATCAGCCACGCCGGTTGAGCGCATGCCGCCGATGCCCGAATAAATAAGGGGCAGTTTTAGTTTAGATGTAAAGAAAAGGTCTGGCACAATTTCACTGTGCCAGACCTTTTTTATTAACACTTATTTATAAAAATAAAGCCTATTACTTAAACAGAGTATAAAAGCCTGGAGGTTATTTAAAACTCAACCATACCGGCGCGCAGTTGTTCAATCAGCTCTAATAATTGCTGACGCCATTCGCGTACGGTCGCCTCATCTGGCAGCCACTGATTTGATAACGTCACAACATTAACAATCAGATCGGGTGCTGCTGTGCCGCGACCTGCCCTGTCATTTATTACCTTATCATCTATTACATTCTCAGGTAACACTGGATATAAACAACGCTGATAGGCACGCTCTATATCAGCCAAAAAACCTTGCTGTAAAAGTTGCTCTAAGCGCTGTACTTCAGGAGATACTTGCGTGCGGGCGCCTAGTGCTTCTTCAATGTCTGTTAAGGTTGGCGCGGACATCGTTAAACCATAAAAATTTCCAAGCTCTTGTATAAAAGCAAGATAGGCGCCATATAAATGAAAAATAGCGGTTTCACAGTGCGCTTGGTATAGTTGTTTATCGCTCGTATTAGCAGCTGCTTGACAGGCCAAACGACAAAAATATAATTTTTGATTGGTGCGATCAGCTTGGTATTTAGCAACGCGAGTCTTACCTGCCATGCGCTTATCCTTATGTGTTTATAAATTAATTGAATGAAGTGAATAGTTTCATTGGCTACCGTCATTGAAAATGTCATATCATTTTATAACGCGCTCAAAATCTATTAATAGTAATTTAAAAAGCCTCTGTATGGCAATGTACGTTTTGCTTAAGTTATTATAAAAAAATGATGGTATACAAAAATAATTTATAGGCTCTATTTTCTTTAGGCAATAAAAAAGCCAGCAACTGAGGCTGGCTTTTTTATTGAGAAAAATAACTAAAGGTTATCTAGATTAATGATTACCTTGGTTAAGCTCTTGAGCAAAGGCTTCATCAAAGCTTGCAAAGTCTGTACTATCGGTACTAGCAGACATATCAAACGCTGCATTCAAATCATTATCTTGCAGTTTTTGCTCTGCTTTTTCTTTGCGGGCTTTATGATAAGCAAGACCAGTACCAGCAGGAATCAAGCGACCAACCACCACGTTCTCTTTTAGACCGCGTAGCTCATCGACTTTACCTGTCACAGCTGCTGCCGTTAGGACACGGGTTGTCTCCTGGAACGATGCCGCTGAGATAAAGCTTTCTGTTGCCAAGCTTGCTTTGGTAATACCAAGCAATTGACGCTCATACTTAACTGGGAATTTATCTTCCGCTTCCAGTTTCGCATTCAACGCTTTGACGTCAGCGTACTCAACCTGATCGCCTTTAAAGTAGCTTGAATCACCACCATCCGTGACTTCAACTTTACGCAGCATCTGACGAATGATAACTTCGATGTGCTTGTCGTTGATTTTCACGCCCTGTAAGCGATAAACATCCTGAACTTCGTTTACGATATAATCAGCAAGTGCAGTTTGTCCTTTTAGACGTAAGATATCGTGCGGGTTTTGTGGACCATCAGCGATAATCTCACCACGAGCAACTGTCTCGTTTTCAAAGACGTTGATCTGACGCCATTTCGGGATTAGCTCTTCATGGACTTCACCATCTTCATTTGTAATAATGAAGCGATTTTTACCTTTGGTTTCTTTACCGAAGCTGACGACACCCGTCATTTCTGCCATGATGGCATGATCTTTCGGACGACGCGCTTCAAATAAGTCAGCAACGCGTGGTAGACCACCGGTAATATCTTTGGTTCCTGAAGACGCTTGTGGTACACGGCCCAAAATAGAACCTGCAGCAACTTTCTCACCATCGCTGACACGAATAATCGTTTCAGCTGGTAAGAAGTAAACCACTTCTTTACCTTCGTCCGTGTTCAAGATAATCGCCGGACGTAAGTCTTTGGCTGAACTTGAACGGTCACGAGTCGCTAGGATTTCAAACGAGCTCATACCAGTGGCATCATCAACTTTAACCGTTGCTGTCGAACCATCTACGATATCACTAAAGCGTGCAGTACCCGCAAATTCTGTAATGATTGGATGCGTGTGCGGATCCCATTTAGCGATGGTTTGACCGCCTTCGACCTGCTCTTCGTTTTTCACAAGAACGCTTGAACCATAAGGTACTTTATAGCGCTCACGCTCACGGCCAAGCTCATCGGTCAATGCCAATTCTGCTGAACGCGATACGATAACCAAGTGGCCATCGGTATGTTGTACTGTTTTCATGTTCTCAAAGTGCACTTGACCCGCATTACGTGCCGAGATGCTATTGTCTACAGAAGCAGAACTTGCGGCCCCACCAACGTGGAACGTACGCATGGTTAACTGAGTACCAGGTTCACCGATAGACTGCGCTGCCATAACACCGACTGACTCGCCGATATTGACTTTATGACCACGAGCAAGGTCACGACCGTAACACTGTGAACAAACGCCATGCTCAATATCACACGTGATGACCGAACGTACCCAGATATCATCAATCGCGTTGTTATCAAGCACATTTACCCAATACTCATCGATCAAGGTACCTGCTGGAATCAAGACTTTTGACGCATCATCGTTGTAAGTAACATCACGCGCGGTCACACGACCAAGGACTAGCTCACCGAGTTTCTCGATGATTTCGCCACCTTGAATGTGCGGCTTCATGAGCAAGCCTTCCTCAGTACCACAATCTTCGCTAGTGATAACCAAATCTTGCGCTACGTCGACTAGACGACGCGTCAAGTAACCTGAGTTAGCGGTTTTTAGAGCGGTATCGGCAAGTCCTTTACGTGCACCGTGCGTTGAAATAAAGTACTGCAGTACGGTCAAACCTTCGCGGAAGTTGGCTTTAATCGGCGTCTCAATAATTGAGCCATCCGGTTTTGCCATCAAACCACGCATACCTGCTAACTGACGAATCTGAGCGGCACTACCACGAGCACCAGAATCCGACATGATAAAGATAGAGTTAAACGATTTCTGCTCGTCTTCTTCACCTTTGGCATTGATGACTTTATCGGTCGCCAAGTTATCCATCATCGCTTTAGCGACTTTATCATTGGTACGCGACCAGATATCGACCACTTTATTATAACGCTCACCCGCGGTCACAAAACCTTGCTCGAATTGATCTTCAATTTCGCGAACTTCTGCTTCAGCGGTTTCAATGATTTGTTTTTTCAGCGGTGGAATGACCATGTCATCGATACCGATAGACACGCCAGATAAGGTTGCTTGTGCAAAACCAAGATACATCAATTGGTCAGCGAACATAACACTTTCTTTCACGCCAACTTTACGGTAGCAAGAGTTGATCAACTTAGAGATATTTTTCTTAGTCATCTCTTGGTTACACTCATCAAACGTCATACCTTTAGGCATGATATTCCAGATAAGTAGACGGCCAGCAACGGTATCTTGCATCTTGACTTCTTTGGTCTCATTACCTTCGTCGTCGACATGAGTTTCCGTCACACGCACTTTAATCTTAGCGTTAACATGCAAATCGTTTGAGCCAATCGCACGCAATGCTTCATTAACGGTGGCAAAGATCATGCCCTCGCCTTTGGCGTTGATTGATGAACGGCTGATGTAATACAAGCCCAATACAACGTCCTGTGACGGTACGATGATTGGATCACCGTTGGCAGGCGACAAGATATTGTTGGTCGACATCATCAAGGCACGTGATTCGAGCTGTGCTTCTAGGGTCAATGGCACGTGTACCGCCATTTGGTCACCGTCAAAGTCAGCGTTGAACGCAGTACAAACGAGAGGATGCAGCTGAATCGCTTTACCTTCAATCAATACTGGCTCAAATGCTTGTAGACCCAAACGGTGAAGCGTCGGCGCACGGTTTAGTAGTACTGGATGCTCACGGATAACCATGGCCAGCATATCCCACACTTGTGGCTCTTCACGCTCTACCATCTTTTTAGCGGCTTTAATCGTTGTCGCTAAACCATGAGACAATAGTTTGTTATAAGTAAATGGCTTGAATAGCTCAAGTGCCATTTTCTTTGGTAGACCACACTGATGTAAACGCAGCGTTGGACCTACAACGATGACCGAACGACCAGAGTAGTCAACACGCTTACCAAGTAAGTTCTGACGGAAACGACCTTGTTTACCTTTGATCATATCAGCCAAAGATTTCAATGGACGCTTATTACTACCGGTGATCGCACGACCGCGGCGACCGTTATCAAGCAAGGCATCGACTGATTCTTGCAACATACGTTTTTCGTTACGTACGATGATATCAGGGGCGCTTAGCTCTAATAGACGCTTTAGACGGTTGTTACGGTTGATCACGCGGCGATATAAATCGTTTAAATCTGATGTCGCAAAACGCCCACCTTCTAGCGGTACTAGCGGGCGCAAATCTGGTGGTAGTACTGGTAAGATGTTCATTACCATCCACTCAGGCTTGTTATTAGAATCACGGAATGCTTCTAATAATTTAAGACGCTTAGACATCTTTTTAAGTTTAGTCTCAGAACCGGTTTGCGGGATGGCTTCGCGCAGCTCATCAATCTCGATATCTAAATCGATGTCTTTTAATAAATCTTGAACGGCTTCGGCACCCATTTTGGCCGTGAACTCATCGCCAAATTCTTCAAGCGCTTTATAATAATCTTCATCATCAAGCAGCTGATACTTCTCTAAAGAAGTCAGACCAGGCTCGGTGACGATATAGCTTTCAAAATATAGGACGCGTTCGATATCACGAAGCGTCATATCTAGCAAAAGACCAATGCGGCTTGGTAATGATTTTAAGAACCAAATATGCGCAACAGGGCTGGCTAGGTCAATATGACCCATGCGGTCGCGACGTACTTTAGCGGTCGTGACTTCAACGCCACATTTTTCACAGATAACGCCTTGGAACTTACGGCGCTTGTATTTTCCGCATAAACATTCAAAGTCTTTTACTGGGCCAAAGATTTTGGCACAGAACAGACCATCACGCTCAGGCTTAAACGTACGATAGTTAATCGTTTCTGGTTTTTTAACTTCACCATGTGACCATGATTTGATCACATCAGGTGAGGCCAACGTAATTTGAATACTGTCAAATTCATGGTTACCGTTGCCGGTAGGGCTTTGCATGATATCGAGTAAATCTTTCAAGTTGCTTCTCCGTTATCTTTATAATCATCTGACAGCGTACTATAAGCGCGGCTAAGATGAATGAAGGCAATGAATAGGGTTGAGACAAATCACTAAAAGCAGCAGCAATAAAGCAGACTGCCTTTAGTGGACAACTAAGTTAAACAGCAATTTTGCCTGCGTTGGTTTTAGTTGCTTTGTTTTAACTCAATATTAATACCCAGTGATTTGATTTCTTTGGTCAATACGTTAAATGATTCAGGCATACCTGGATCCATATATTGTTCACCATCGACGATGTTTTTGTACATACGTGTACGGCCTTCAACGTCATCCGACTTCACCGTTAGCATCTCTTGCAAGGTATAAGTCGCGCCATAGGCTTCTAGTGCCCAAACTTCCATCTCACCGAAGCGCTGACCACCGAACTGCGCTTTACCACCAAGTGGCTGCTGCGTCACAAGCGAGTAAGAACCGGTAGAACGCGCATGCATCTTGTCATCAACCAAATGGTTAAGTTTGAGCATATACATATAGCCAACGGTTACTTTACGGTCAAACTTCTGACCCGTACGACCATCATACAAGGTCTGCTGACCATCACGATCCATTCCCGCAAGCTCAAGCAATTCTTTGACTTGATACTCATGAGCACCATCAAATACTGCGGTACCCATTGGTACACCGTCACGTAAGTTGTCCGCCAGCGCCATGATATCATCATCACTTAAGCTATCAAGATCAACGCTCTCACCGCCTACTTTGTTATAGATTTTATCTAAGAAATCACGCAAATCTTTAATCGCGGCTTGGGCTTTGAGCATACCGTCAATCTTTTCGCCGAGACCTTTCGCTGCCATACCCAAGTGAGTCTCTAATACCTGACCGATGTTCATACGCGATGGTACACCTAGCGGATTCAAGACGATGTCAACGGTATTACCATGTTCATCATAAGGCATGTCTTCAACCGGCATAATGCGCGATACCACACCTTTGTTACCATGACGACCGGCCATTTTATCACCAGGCTGGATACGGCGTTTAACGGCTAGATATACTTTAACGATTTTTTGTACGCCATGTTGCAAGTCATCACCAGCGGTCAATTTGCGTTTTTTCTCGGCAAATTTAACGTCAATGTCTTTTTGCTTATCGACTAAGTAATCAGCGATTTGGGTCAGACGCTCAGAGATTTCCTCTTCAACTGGCTGGATATCAAGCAAGGTTTCAAGGCTCATCTCTTTCATGTCAGCCAATGCCATGACTGTACCGGCTTTTAGACCAGAACCGCCACTGACTTTTTGACCGTCAAGCAAGCTTGCGATACGGCCACGAGCCGCTTCTTCAAAGATGCGTAGCTCTTCTTTTAAATCTTTACGGTAGCTATCAAGCTGTGATTTTTCAATCGCTTTGGCACGCGCATCTTTTTCAACGCCATCACGGGTAAAGACTTGTACGTCAATGACCGTACCTTTGCTTGATGTTGGAACACGCAATGAGGTGTCCTTCACATCAGCTGCTTTTTCACCAAAGATCGCTCTGAGCAGTTTTTCTTCTGGGGTCAGTTGCGTCTCACCTTTTGGCGTGACTTTACCAACTAAGATATCACCAGCATCAACTTCAGCACCGATATAAACGATACCTGCTTCATCAAGGCTTGATAATGCCGCTTCACCAACGTTTGGAATATCGGCAGTAATCTCTTCAGTACCAAGCTTAGTATCACGTGCTACACAAGTTAATTCTTGGATATGAATGGTCGTGAAACGATCTTCTTTAACCACTTTTTCAGATAACAAAATCGAATCTTCGAAGTTGTAACCATTCCAAGGCATAAAGGCAATACGAATGTTCTGACCTAACGCCAATTCACCAAGATCCGTTGATGGACCATCAGCTAAGATATCACCAAAGGCAATTTCATCACCTTGGTTAACGATAATACGTTGGTTAATACAAGTGTTTTGGTTTGAGCGCGTGTATTTGATCAAGTTATAAATATCAATACCCGCTTCACCAGCGACCATTTCATCTTCATTGACACGCACGACGATACGCGACGCATCAACGTCTTCGATCACACCACCACGCTTCGCGATCACACAAACACCAGAGTCACGAGCAACGTGACGCTCCATGCCAGTACCAACTAACGGCTTATCAGCACGTAACGTAGGAACAGCCTGACGTTGCATGTTCGAGCCCATAAGTGCTCGGTTAGCATCATCATGCTCTAGGAACGGAATCAAACCGGCGGCAACCGATACCACCTGACTTGGCGATACATCCATATGCGTCACTTTTTCTGGCGGCATACGCACAAATTCACCATAGCTACGCACACTGACCATTTCATCAGATAGCGCGCCTTCGGCCGTTACTGGCGAATCCGCCTGAGCAATGACCGTACCAACTTCTTCAATCGCTGACAAGTATTCAATTTGATCCGTTACTTTACCGTCAACCACACGGCGATATGGCGTTTCTAAAAAACCAAAGCTGTTGGTTTTAGCAAAAGTCGCTAATGAGTTAATCAAGCCAATGTTTGGACCTTCAGGTGTTTCAATCGGACAGACACGGCCATAATGGGTATCGTGAACGTCACGTACTTCAAAGCCTGCACGCTCACGGGTTAAACCGCCTGGTCCTAACGCTGATACACGACGTTTATGCGTCACTTCCGACAATGGATTGTTCTGATCCATAAACTGTGACAACTGACTTGAACCAAAGAACTCTTTCACTGCTGCCGCTACAGGCTTCGAGTTAATCAAATCTTGTGGTGACAAGTTATCAGATTCCGCTGATGATAAGCGCTCTTTAACCGCACGCTCAACGCGCACTAGACCGACACGGAACTGGTTTTCAGCCATCTCACCAACCGAACGAATACGGCGGTTACCTAAATGGTCAATATCATCGACTTCGCCGCGACCATTACGAATTTCAATCAATTCTTTTAGGACATTGACAATATCATCATTGGTCAAAACACTACGCGCGCGCTGTACATCAGCATCGTCAGTGTCTTCAAACTCTAAACCCAAACGACGGTTAAACTTCATGCGGCCGACGTTTGATAGGTCATAACGGTCAGCGTTAAAGAACATGCTCTCAAACAGTTTTTCAGCAGTCTCAACCGTTGGTGGCTCACCTGGGCGCATAACTTTATAAATCTCAATCAAAGCTTCTTCACGGCTTGAGGTGCTATCGGCACGTAGCGTATCGGCAATATAACTGCCTTGATCGATATCGTTGGTAAATAAAATACTGAATTCTTTGATAGAATCACTGGCTTCATACGAACTTAACTTAACCAATAATTCATGATCAATAAGCGTATTGGCACGCGCAATCACTTCATCATTGACAACGATGTCTTCGGCCAAAATGCGCTCATATAAATACTCATCAGGAATCGCAATTTTGGTCATACCCGCTTCTTCAAGCTGACGGATACGGCGGG
>NZ_DAINDI010000009.1:0-5892 GCF_036731945.1 Psychrobacter sp. | reverse complement strand
CGGGCGTTGATACGTTTACCCTGCTCGACGATCACCTCACCTTCTGGTGATACGATATCAAACTGTGCCATCTCGCCACGCAGACGATCAGCAACCAAATCGATCTCAAACTGCTCTTCGCCTTTATATACTTTTACTTTATCAAAGAACAAATCTAAGATTTCAGAGGTAGTTAGGCCTAGAGCGCGTAGGATAATAGACGCCAAAAGCTTACGGCGACGGTCAATACGCGCGAAAACCAAATCTTTGGCATCAAATTCAAAGTCTAACCAAGAACCACGGTAAGGAATGATACGGGCGTTGTAAAGCACCTTACCACTTGAATGCGACTTACCTTTATCGTGATCAAAGAACACACCTGGCGAACGATGTAGCTGTGATACGATCACACGCTCAGTACCATTGATAATAAAGGTACCGTTGGCGGTCATTAGTGGCATCTCGCCCATATAGACGCTTTGCTCGCGGATGTCTTTGATCGCCGCTTTGCTGTCTTTATCTTTACTATCTTTATCTTTGATAATCAGGCGGATTTTAACGCGCATTGGCGCCGCAAAGGTCGAGCCACGTAAGATACACTCACGCTCATCAAACTCAGGCGTGCCTAAATAATATTCAACAAATTGTAGCTCTGCATTACCAGAGTGACTCTCAATTGGAAAAATAGAAGAAAACGCAGCTTGTAAACCAGTATTCTCACGAGCTTTTGGCTTTTTATGCTCTTGCAAAAATTGCTCATAAGAATCTACTTGGATAGACAATAAATAGGGAATGTCCATCACAGTAGGCAATTCAGCAAAACTTTTGCGAATACGCTTTTTTTCAGTATAAGAATATGCCATCGAGAGTCCTTACAGTAAACGTGGAAACAAATTGAAAGCGCGGCCGACTTGCATCAATACTATTTAATATGAATATCATGCAAACTTGGCAACGTAAACGATAATATAAAACGGATATTCATGCTCATTTAATGACTGCTGATTAATTCACGCGTATAGTGCATAATTAATCCAGTTTATTTAAGCGTAAATCGGCATCTAAGCATGCCTATATGAGTGCTAACACTAAAAATTTCAATGCCTTGCACCTTTTAACTTTGTAGTACTTACGAGTAACCACTGCACCGTATCTAAGACCAATGACTGGCATTTAGATACTATTGATTCTCTTTGTAAATTCACTTAAAGTACTATTGCTACTTCTCTTTTAAAAACCTACTCATCATCTGCTATCATAAGTAATATCGTCGCTGATATCTACCGTCTACCAGTGCATATACTGACAGTAAAACCTTACCAGATGACTTAATGAACAGCGTTTAGATTAAAAATCTGAGATAACTATAAATTTTGAAACAGTGACTTATTGTAAAGCAGTGACTTTTAGGATCAGTATAAATTATAGTGTTAATGAAAAGCATGCAGACACAAAAAAATGCCAAACATCGATCGACGTTTAGCTCGTTAACTGATTTCAATAACTACTAAGTGTGCTTGCATGTATATCGTCTGTCCTTTTGATGGGTATCCACCGTGATGTTGCATACGTATGTTGGCAGACACAAAAGGTCAAGCTACGGATTATAATAAAAAAAAGCTGATAATGCAAGGCATTACCAGCTTTTTTTGTACAGCAGTTGAACTTATTTTAGTTCAATAGTTGCACCAGCTTCTTCAAGTTTCTTTTTCAACTCTTCAGCTTCAGCTTTGTTTACGCCTTCTTTGATTGGAGCTGGAGCGCTTTCAACCAAATCTTTCGCTTCTTTCAAGCCAAGGCCAGTAGCTTCACGTACTGCTTTAATGACGCCAACTTTCTTCTCGCCAAAGCTGGCAAGAACAACGTCAAACTCGTCTTTTTCTTCAGCAGCGGCAGCAGCAGGACCAGCAGCAGCAGGTGCAGCAGCGGCAACAGCAGCAGTTACGCCGAATTTTTCTTCCATGTCGCTGATTAACTCAACGATATCCATTACTGACATTTCAGCGATTGCGTTTAACACATCATCTTTAGATAGTGCCATGAGAACTCTCCGTTATCTGATAAAATTTAGTTGGTTTTAATATCGCTTGGATTGCTTGCCAAATGTTTAAATAGGGTTGGCAATAAAGTGCAATCGGCGATGTCAAAGTTACGTTAAAACAAGCAATTAAGCAGCTTCTTTTGCGTCTTTGATTGCCGCTACCGTGCGAACGAACTTGCCAGGAACTGCGTTCATAGTCTGGACAAGCTTGGTCACTGGTGCGTTCATAGTAGCCATTAGGATAGAGATTGCTTCGTCGCGAGTTGGTAGCTTCGATACGCGCTCTAGCTCTTCTGGACCATAAACTTCACCACCGACTGATACCAATTTGGTCTCTAAAGCTTTGTTATCTTTGCTGAAGTCGAAAACGACTCGAGCGGCAGATCCCAAATCTTCCATAGAGAAAGCCAAAAGTAGTGGACCAGTCATACGGTCTGACATGCTCTCAAACTTAGTGCCTTCAAAAGCGCGTTTTGCTAGGGTATTTTTTACCACTTTCAAAACGACACCTTTATCACGAGCTTGTTCGCGTAGCTGAGTAAGCTTTGCAACACCAATACCGTGATATTCGGCAGCTACTGCTGAGTAAGCATTAGCAGCAACTTCAGACACTTCAGCCA
Source organism: Psychrobacter sp. (assembly GCF_036731945.1). Lineage (GTDB taxonomy): Bacteria > Pseudomonadota > Gammaproteobacteria > Pseudomonadales > Moraxellaceae > Psychrobacter. The sequence goes on along the minus strand of NZ_DAINDI010000009.1, from coordinate 3,252 downwards.
CAACTTGTTGTTTTTGCTCTAGCGTTAATGCCATAAGTTGACTCCTTTAATCTTATCAATCCGCTCATTATTTAATAATCTAAAACCGAAGTTTTGGAAAATGTAAACAACTTACTACGACTGACTTGATACGACACGTTATTTATAAACTCCATAAAGAGTTCATTCATAACGACTGATTACGGCACCGTTATCAGACTGACATCGAGTAATAATTTGGTATAAATACCAATCTATTGGCTCTTATCAACAACTGGGTGGGTCACCGTCTGCGTAGGACAACTAAGATTTTCACCTGTCGTCGATTAACAAAAGCAGCTTATTGTCACAAGTAACAGTAAACCGCTTTCTACCTACGGTCTTAGACAGCGGAGCGTTTGCTACGCTGACCTAATTCTTTAAAACAATATGGGCGCTTTATTCAAAATCGTCGAATAAAGAGCAGTTTTTATACAAAAAAATTATTTGGCAACGCGATATGGAACAGGATCAATTGAGATGCCTGGGCCCATAGTGCTAGACAAGGTAATTTTCTTAATGAAAGTACCTTTAGACGTCGCAGGTTTAGCGCGTTTAAGATCAGATAGCAATGCTTGAGCGTTTTGCATAACTTGCTCAGCAGTAAAGCCAACTTGACCGATTGTGGTATGGATGATACCCGCTTTATCAACACGGTACTGTGCTTGACCCGCTTTCGCATTAGTCACAGCTTCAGCAACGTTAGGCGTTACCGTACCAACTTTTGGGTTAGGCATTAGGCCACGTGGACCTAGGATAGTACCCAATTGACCAACCACACGCATTGCGTCAGGAGCAGCAATAACGATATCAAAGTCCATGTTACCAGCTTTGATTTGCTCAGCTAGGTCTTCAAAACCAACGATGTCAGCACCAGCTTCTTTAGCGGCTTCAGCAGCAGCGCCTTGAGCAAAGACAGCAACGCGTTTGGTTTTGCCAGTACCCGCAGGTAGGTTGGTAGCACCACGAACGACTTGATCGGATTTACGTGGGTCAACGCCCAAGTTTACTGCGATATCGATAGACTCTTTGAATTTAAGGGCTGGCAAATCGTTTAGGATTTGAACGGCTTCTTCAAGAGTGTATAATTTTTCGTTTTCAACGCGCTCAGCGATTAGCTTTTGACGCTTAGTAAGTTTACTCATTTACACACCCTCCACGGTAATACCCATTGAACGTGCAGTACCAGCAATGGTACGGACAGCAGCATCAAGACCAGCCGCGGTTAAGTCTGCATCTTTAGTCTTAACGATTTCTTCTAATTGTGCACGGTCAACTTTACCGACTTTAGCGGTATTAGGTGTACCAGAACCTTTAGCGATACCAGCAGCCTTACGTAGTAAGTATGCAGCTGGTGGTGACTTCATGATGAAGGTAAAAGATTTATCGCTGTATACGGTGATCTCAGTAGGAATCGGTAGACCCGGCTCTTGGTTTGAGGTCGCAGCGTTAAATTCTTTACAGAACGCCATGATGTTCACGCCTTTTTGACCCAATGCTGGACCAATCGGTGGTGAAGGATTTGCTTTACCTGCAGGCACTTGCAGTTTGATGTAACCATCAATCTTCTTAGCCATGATACTCTCCTAAATGGGTAATAGCGCCAAATCAATGTGGTATGCACATTGACTAACAGCTCCCCGGTTGATGAATGTTTTACCGGTTTAGTCTAGTTTTTCAACTTTACTAAACTCAAGCTCGACCTGTGTCGGGCGATTAAATACGTTTACCGTTAAATGTAGTTTAGACTTCTCATAATCCACTTTTTCAACCAACCCTTTAAAGTCAGTAAATGGACCATCGATAACCAACAACTCTTCGCCTGGCTCAAATAGAGTCTTCGGACGTGGGTCAGCTTCAGTCTGATTTAAACGGTTTAAAATACGGTCGGCTTCTACTTGCGTAATCGGTGCTGGCGTTTCAGGCGTGCCGCCGACAAAGCCCATAATACGCGGGCAGTCTTTGACGATATGCCACGTGTTGTCGTTCATTTCCATCTGAATCAATACATAGCCTGGAAAGAACTTACGCTCACTTTTACGTTTTTTGCCGTCTTTCATTTCAACGACTTCTTCGGTAGGTACCAAAACATCGCCGAATGAATCAGCAAATTCACTACGATTGATACGATCAGTTAATGAACGTTGTACTTGCTTTTCATATCCTGAAAACGCTTGGACAATATACCAACGCATATCACGCTCCTGATCAGTAAAGTTAAGTCGTTATAAGTAAATTTGGTTTAATGGACACTAATACGCGTCATTAACCAATAAAAATACCAACGAACCAGTTAAAAAAGTTATCTAATAGCCAAACCAAAAAACCCACAATAGCAATCATGACAATCGTCTGCCATGTGTATTGAAAGGTTTCATCTTTGCCAGGCCATGTGACTCGGCGTAGCTCAACGGCGGCATCTTTTAACAATATTTTAAAAGCGCGACCCTGATGCGTTAACGCTAAGCAAACCAAGGCAATAATAACTAGAGCAACGATGATACCAATACGCATCCAAACATCATTGGCAGGTTGCCAATAGCCTGGTAGGTATTGATTGACTAAGGTTGCCCCTATTAAAATTACTGCGGCAAGTAGCCACAATACCACATCTTTGACTGAACCAGTTTTAGCAACTTCAACAGCGGTTGTTTGATTGTTCGCCGAAACGTGCTTATCTTTGGACAGCATTCCACCAGCCACTGCCTTAGCATCAGATAACTTAGTCTCGAGGTTATCTTGATTATTGCTCATAAAGAACTCACTTCGGAGATGGTGGGGTATGACAAAGATATGATAAGAAGATGGCAGGCGATGTAGGACTCGAACCTACAACCCTCGGTTTTGGAGACCGATGCTCTACCAATTGAGCCAATCGCCTATGGGTGTAAAGGACAGCATTATACAATATTGAGCATAGAATGCAAGCATTTAGGAATAAAATTCTGCTGCGACGCTAATATGACTGTTCTTAAGCGTCATTATTAAACCACTTATATGAGTAAATATAAAAATTAATCATAAAGGGTGCTAATGAATCGCAGCGTTAATATAGCAAGCTCGGTGGAGAATTACAATAGACACAAAACAGATAATAAGCGCTTTTTAAAGCTTATGCATAAATCTATATGTGGCGAGATTGGTTTTTGTCTGCCCTACTCTGCTACTATTTGCTTTTAAACACTCATCTGCACTCTCACCTTCACACCCCACAAAAAAAGCCACCCTTTATCA
>NZ_DAINDI010000008.1:47931-64737 GCF_036731945.1 Psychrobacter sp. | reverse complement strand
TAGTACCTGTTTGCGAAAATCTAGTGAGTAAGTCATGGTCTTTATAATAACAATTGAATTTGATGATTAGTTTATAAAATTTTTAAGTGGAATTGACTATACTTTGAGAAAAATTAAAGCAGCGAAGAAATCAAGTAAATATACTTCTTGCAAAAGTAGCAAAGGGTTTTATAATAACTCACTCGCCAAAGGTCATACCATCATCTAAGCTTTTTAGTACTTGTTTGCGAAAATCTAGCGAGTAAGTCATGGGCTTTTTAATAGCAATTGGGTTTGGTGATTAGTTTATAATATTTTTAAGTGGGATTGACTATATAATATGAAAGAGATTAGAATTGATAGTTAGTTTGCAATAAATAAACTTACAGTTATAGTGTATTAAATATAAAAGTGTTATAAGATAAAATAACTCAATAGATATACTCAGTTATCATGACTTACTCACTAGATTATCGCAAACAAGTACTAAAAAGCTTAGCAGGTGGCATGATCTTTGCCGAGGCAGCCTCTTTTTATGACATTAGTCCAACCACCATTCAAAAGTGGAAAAAACGGCTGCATAGTAAGAGCACTCGCAATGTTACGCCCTCCAAAATACCAGATGATGCACTACTCAAAGACGTTGAGCGTTACCCTGATGACTATCACTATGAGAGAGCAAGACGGTTCAACTGTACTGCCCCAGCCATTTGTGAGGCTTTAAAACGCCTAGGTATCAGTCAAAAAAAAGACCTTAGAGCATCCAAAAGCATGTCCAATAAAAAGAGCGGCGTATCAGAGTAAGCTTGATAACTTTAAACAGCAAGGTTATCCCATTGTGTATATGGACGAAAGCGGTTTTGAAAGCCAGACCATTCGTCCTCATGGTTATGCACCGATAGGCAAACCCTGTATCGACAGCTACAACTGGCAAGGTAAAAAGCGAACCAACGTCATTGGGGCTCTATATGAAAAGATGCTATTTGCACTGGATTACTTTGAACACAACATTAACAGCGGCATATTCTACGATTGGTGCAAACACACCCTAATCCCAAGCCTTAAAACCAAATGCGTGATTGTCATGGATAACGCTCGGTTTCATAAAAGTAGACGTATCCAAAAATTACTGAACAGGCATGGTCATCGTATCCTATGGCTGCCGCCGTACAGCCCAGACTTGAACCCTATTGAGAAAAAATGGGCTCAAGTGAAGTTTCTACGCCAAGGGTGGATGGAAAATGACTTATCCAAATTATTTCATGATGTTTGTCCTAGCCATAACACTTTTGTTTTGAACTGAATATACAATACGAGAGTTGGACGAATTTATAGATGTACCATTGAGTAGTCATAAGGATCTTTCAAACCAAAATAGTTTAATGAACTTTTTGGTTTGAATAGAGAAAGAATTGAAAACAGTAGTTATAGTCAGTCTTTTATAAATAAGATACAATGCTTTTAAAATACAGAGAAAGATATAATCATTATGACTTACTCAGCAGACTTTCGAACGCAAGTTATAAAAAGCGTCAAAGACAAAGACATGAGCATTCGTCAAGCTTGTATTTTCTATGACATCAGCAAAACCACTTTACAGCGTTGGCTGAAAAATCCAAGTATCAAACAAACTCGGGATAAGCCACCCAGTAAAATACCAAATGAAGCACTTCTCAAAGACGTCGCGCAGTATCCAGACGATTACATGTACGAGCGAGCTCAACGTTTAGGCTGTAGCAAGTCAGGCATTGATATTGCCCTAAAGCGCCTTGGTATCAGTCAAAAAAAAGACCTTAGAGCATCCAAAAGCGTGTCCAATAAAAAGAGCAGCGTATCAGAGTAAGCTCAATAGTTTTATGCAGCAAGGCTATCCCATTGTGTACATGGATGAAAGCGGCTTTGAGGCTGAAACCATTCGTTCTCATGGCTATGCACCGATAGGTAAACCCTGTATCGACAGCTATAACTGGCAAGCAAGAAAGCGCACTAACGTTATTGGTGCCCTCTATGAAAAAATGTTATTTGCCTTAGATTACTTTGAGCAAAATATTAACAGCAGCATATTCTACCACTGGTGCAAACACACGCTAATACCAAGTCTTAAAACAAAATGGGTGATCGTGATGGACAATGCTAGATTTCATAAGAACAAATGCATTCAAAAACTACTGAACAGACATGGCCATCGTATTCTTTGGTTGCCACCCTACAGCCCTGATCTAAATCCCATTGAAAAGAAGTGGGCACAGGCAAAATTTCTACGTCAAGGCTGGATGGAGAATAATCTACCTAAGCTGTTTCATGATATGGGTTGTATCTCTTTTATTCTAGACTGACTATAAAAGACAATGAATATTATATATAGTGTAAACGCTTGATTACTAAAATTTTTATTGGGGGATGATGAATGATTAGGAATAAATTTTTTTATTTGATTAATAGCAACGGCTTCAGAAATGAGAAATAAAAATTATATAAATCCAGGAGTTTATTTTAGTGATGGTATAAAATTTATTCCAGTTTCATTGATTTTGATAATTTTAAACTCCTTTTTATTTATTAATAAATCTTTATATATTTATATTAGTTTTAGTGTAATTATACTTGCTATATTTAGCTTGATTTTTTTGTATAGAATAAAGTATAGAGAGTTTTATGCTTTAATTTTTCTTGTAGTATTAATGTTGATTTTCAATGTTGTAAGTACTTATATAACAAATAACACTCCTAATTTTGGTGTCTACTTTTCTCTATTAGTAGTTTTTATTCTTGGTTATCTAATATTGAATTATGATAAAAATAACTTAATAATTAAGACCCTTTATTACTTAATGTTTATTTATTTGGCTATTGTGCTATTACTTCTTTTTTCAGGTCGAAATCCTAATGATATTTGGATTGGTAGTCAAAATTCCGGCAGTCAGGTTTTTGTAATAACTTGTTCTATATTTATAATATATTTCCCTGTTTTTAAGCTTTTAAAGTTTAAGAGTTTATTTTATTTTTTGATATTTGTAATGTCAATTTTGTCCTTTGGTCGCTCCGGAATAATAACCTCAGCTATGCTGTTAATAGCCGTAATTCTTAAAAGTTATTCATTTAAATTAAATAGGAAAAACTTGTTTTATTCATTGATGTTAATAATAACACTTGTATTTTTCTTTTTTAATATAAGTATGTTTTTGGATTTCTTCAATAGTTATTCTAAGTTTGATTATTTGAGATCTTCAGGGATTGAAGACTCCTATAGAAGCAATATGATTAGAGAGTTTTTTGATAGTTATGATTTGAGGTCATTCTTATTCGGTACCGATCTTTCATCATTGCCTTATATAGCTTCTTTTAATAACAATCCACACAATGGGTTTATTTACTTACATGCGAAAACAGGTTTTTTAGCAATAATTATATATATCGGTATTTTCTTAAGTGTTTTTAAATTCATTTTAAAAAAAGATTTTGCGATTTTGTTAGCTATAATAGCAATGCTGTCTAGATTTAGTACAGATAGCGGTGAAGGAATTATCTTATTGCCATTAGTTTTTTTAACAGTATGGTTTTTTAATGGAATTAGATAGTCTTTCATATTTTCCTACAAATTAATATCTATAAGTATAATTGGAATACAATGATAAAACGAATTATTTTCCACCATCCACTTCCTTTAAACTCTAAAGCTACCTCAGCCAGCGGTATACGCCCTTTAAAAATGATAGAGGCGTTTAAAAGCCTTGGCTACCAGGTAGATGTAGTTGCTGGATACAGTAGTGAGCGTAAACAGGCGATTAAAACCATTAAGAAAAAGGTTAACTCTGGCGTCAAATATGATTTTATTTATTCTGAAAGCTCAACTATGCCAACTATTTTAACGGATCCCCATCATATGCCTTTACATCCTTTAATGGATTTTATGTTTTTTAGATTTTGTAAAAAGAGTAATATAAAAATAGGACTATTTTATCGTGATATATATTGGCTATTCGATGAGATTTATAAGGATGGTATTAACCCATTAAAGGCAGGAGTAGCTAAAATTGCTTACTATTTTGATCTCAATGTTTATGAAAAAACATTATATAAGCTATATTTACCCACAAAAGAAATGGGCAAGTATATACCTATAGTCAATAGATCTAAGTTCGCAGTTTTGCCACCTGGACATGTTGGTCATATAGAAGCAGATAGTGCAAAAATTGAAGATATTGGAAGAATTAAGTTGTTCTACGTTGGTGGTATTTTATCGAATCATTATCAGATGCATAAGCTTTTTCAAGTAGTTAATGATATCCCTAATATTAATCTGACTGTTTGTACCCGTGAAGAGGAGTGGTTGGCTGTAGAACATGAATATCCTAAGCTCAATGGTAATATTAAGATTATTCATGAATCTGGGTCAAACATGGAAAAGCATTTATTAGAGTGTGATATAGCATTACTTTTTATTAAACCTCAGGAGTATTGGGAGTTTTCTGCTCCTGTTAAGATTTACGAGTACTTAGGGTTTGAAAAGCCAATTATTGCATCTAAAGGTACTTTTGCAGGAGTATTTGTTGAGGAAAATAATATTGGATGGTGTGTCAAATATGATGAGGAAGCTTTACATGATTTATTAATTACCTTAATTAATGACATTAATCTAATCTCTGATATTCAAAAAAACATGTCAAGCATTGCTAAAAATCATTCATGGCTTAGTCGAGCAAAACAAGTTGTAGAGGATTTATCTTAATGAAGGTGGTTCTTCTTTCTAGTGCTTTATCTATCCATACTGTACGTTGGGCTAATGCTTTGTCAGATGCAGGATTAGACGTTACCGTAATAAGTCAGCATCCGCAGATAGAATCAATGAATAAAAGTGTGAAAGTGCATTTATTTCCTTTTCGAGGAGTGATAGGCTATTTTACTATGGTTCCTGCAGTCAAAAAGTTAATTGAAAAAATAAAGCCAGACATAATAAATGCTCATTATGCAAGTGGGTACGGTACCACAGCACGCTTAGTAAATTATCGCCCTTGGTTACTTTCTGTTTGGGGAAGCGATGTTTATGACTTCCCATATCTATCTCCAATACATAAGCGTTTAATTAAGGGCAACTTATTAGCCGCTGATGCTATTGCATCTACTAGTCACTGTATGGCAGTGCAAACTCATAGCTTAACTGACACGCTAGGTAAAATAGCTATTACACCTTTCGGTGTAGATACAGCTTATTATAAAAAAAATAGTTACCCATTAGTTGTCAATAAAAAAAATGATGAAGAATTTGTGATTGGCACAGTTAAGGCTATGGCTACTAAATATGGTATTGACACTTTGATTCAAAGTTTTTCAATACTTAAAAATAACTTAAGTGTTGATTATCCAAATATTGCTTTTAACTTACGCTTGCGCTTAATTGGTGACGGGCCACAAACATATGAGTTAAAACAGCTTGCAACTAAATTAGGTGTTGTCGATTCTGTCGATTTTGTTGGTCGAATTAATCATTTAGATGTACCAAAAGAGCTTGCCAAATTAGATGTTTATGTTGCCTTAAGTCGTTTAAATAGTGAAAGTTTTGGTGTAGCTATCATTGAAGCCAGTGCTGCAGGTAGACCTGTTATTGTTTCTAATGTTGGTGGTTTGCCTGAAGTTGTTTTAAACGGTATCACAGGTATTATTGTACCAAAAGAGGATCCACAATCTGCAGCTAATGCTATTAAAGAGCTATTAATTGATGGCGAATTGAGGCAAAAACTAGCTGAAGCGGGTCAACTGCATGTACAAGATAATTATAGCTGGAATAGCTGTGTAGAAATCATGATAGAAACTTATAAAAAGACTATTAGAGACCATAACTAATGAATTAAGTGATATATTTTCTATTACTATTATTTGTTATAACTTAGTAATCATAGTCCTAATTCTTGAGAATTAAACATATAAAATAAACTGTAGTCTATTTTATAATTTACTTTTTAATTTACGTTCACAACTATGGATAAAGTATAAGCATACAAACTGTTTTTTTAAATTTGGAATGCGAAGGAATTGGTAGTTGCAACAGTGAAAGTAGATTATTTATAAAAGTGGTACAGTAATTTTAAGACAAGCGAAAAGCAAAAATATTATGACTTATTTAGTATGCTTTTTGACACAAGTTATTGAAAGTGTCAATGAATAGAGCATGTGTATCAGACAATCTTGTGCATTCTATGACATGAGTAAGGCTATGCTAAAGAATTGGCTCAAAGAACCTAGAATTAAACTCACTCATAATAAGCCACCTAGTAAAACATCTAATGAAGTGCTATTAAAAGATGTTAAACGGTACCTAGAGGATTATATATATGATAAAGCACCGTGTTTCAACCTTAGTAGATCAGGCAGATAGGGTGCTTTAAAACGTATCGGTATCAGTCAAAAAAAGAACTTAGTACATCCAAAAGCATGTCCAGTAAAAAGAGCGGCTTTGAGGCCGATGCTATTCGCTCTCATTGCTATGCATATATTGGAGCATTTTCATCGATAGCTATAACTGGGCAAGGTAAAAAGCGAAACAACGTCATTGGTGGTTTTTACGAAAAGATGCAGTTTGCTCTACATTACTTTGAGCAAAACATCAATAACAATATATTTTATGACTGGTACAAACACACATTGATTCCATACTTCAAAACCAAATTCGTAATCGTCATGGATATGAGCGAGGAGAAAGCAAAATACTGTTTTGCCCGAGCGTAAGGCGAGAGCTGTGCTCGAGTGACCAGCTTTCATAAACATTTTTATAGATTACTTAACAGGCATAGTCATCGCTTGTTATTTCTACCGCCTTACAGCCCTGATTTGAACTCTATTGAAAAAAATGGTAACAGGCTAAGTTTTTACGATAAGGGTAGATAGAGAATAATCTACCTAAGCTTTTCCATAATATTGGGCGTACCAATTTTATTCTGGGTTGACTATATTAAAATGATAGCTAATTAGCCAGAGATGTCGACAAGGATCTTGCGTAATGCGATTCAAAAATTGTACTGCACAATTTGGAAGTAATAGATTTTAAAAATGAAATTAAAGATTGTCTGATTACTAAGTGTCAGGAGCCATCCCTATGTTAATGATTATTCTTAATAAAAGATAATATCAATAAATTTTATTTCAAAATTTCAACTTAAAAACTAAGGTACACATATATGTGTGGTATTTTCGGAATTATTTCTAAAACGAAGATTGATAAAGACAATTTAAATTACTTGGTTAATCATTCACGACAACGTGGTCGCGATTCTAGCGGATTAATTTATCTCAAACGTAAAAGTTATCATGTTTATCGCGCTGACTACGACGTAAAAAAGTTATTAGATAAAGTTAAGCCTTACAAAAGTAAAATTGTATTAGGACACAGCCGTCTAGTCACTAATGGTCAGCAGGATAACCAACCTGTCATCCGCGATAATATCTGTGCTATACATAACGGTATTATCGTCAATGAAAACGAAGTTTGGAAAAAAATTAATGTTGAAAGAAAGTATAAAATAGACTCAGAGCTAATTGTCGCCATAGCTGAGCAGTCTTTAAAGAATGATGAAAGTATTGAAGAGATTCCCAATAAAATTCTTGATCTTTGTCGTGGTGTAGTTGCCTGTGCGCTCATGCTTCCTAGCCATGGAAAAGTATTGTTATTCTCTAATAACGGTAGCTTGTACATCGGCTACATTGGCGATGATATCTATTTTGCTTCTGAAAGATATGCATTAGATAAAATTGGATGTATAGATGTCCTACAGGTTAAAGAAGAAAGCATAATTTTAGATATACCAGTTTCAGACTCTAGTTTTTCTATTCATGATGATAAAAGAAGAGTGGAAAATCTAATACCTGAGTTTGCTATCAATAAATCTGAAGAAGCTTTACTGCAGTATGATAAAGTTGATTTAAAAAGGTGTACCAAGTGTATTTTGCCTGAAACTATGCCCTTTATCAGATTTGATGATGAAGGAGTTTGCAATTATTGCCATCATTACAAATTTCGTAATAATCCTAAACCTAAAGAGGAGCTATTTGATCTTGTCAAACCTTATAGGAGAGAAGGCGATCAATTAGATTGTATAGTTCCATTCTCTGGAGGAAGAGACAGTTGTTATGGTCTGCATCTGATTGTTAATGAATTAAAGATGAAGCCAGTTACCTATACTTATGACTGGGGAATGGTAACGGATTTAGGTCGTAGAAATATTAGTCGTATGTGTTCACAACTTGGTGTAGAAAACATCATAATTGCAGCAGATATATCTAAAAAAAGAGCAAATATCAGGAAGAATCTAAATGCATGGCTAAAATCTCCAAATTTAGGAATGATGGCAATGCTTACTGCTGGTGATAAACATTTCTTCCGTTATGTAGAAGAGGTCAAAAAGCAGACAGGGATTGATTTAAACTTATGGGGTGTTAACCCGCTCGAAGTGACGCATTTTAAAACAGGATTTTTGGGAATACCTCCTGATTTTGAAGAAAAACGAGTGTATAGTCACGGAATTAGAAATCAAATTAATTACCATGGTAAACGTTTCAAAGCAATGTTAGATAGTCCTACATATTTCAATAGTTCATTATGGGATACTTTATCAGGTGAGTATTATCGTAGCTTTACTGAAAAGCAAGATTACTATCATATTTTTGATTACTGGCGATGGGATGAAGAAGAAGTTGATAATGTCTTATTGAATGATTATGACTGGGAGAAAGCTGTAGATACCAGTACAACATGGCGTATTGGTGATGGATCAGCGGCATTCTATAATTATGTTTATTATACTGTAGCAGGGTTTACAGAGCATGATACTTTCAGAAGTAATCAAATTAGAGAAGGGCAAATATCAAGAGAAGAAGCATTAGAGCGAGTTGCTGATGAAAACCAACCTAGATACCAAAATTTACGCTGGTACTTAGATACTCTAGGTATGGATTTTAAAGAAGTTATAAAAGTTGTCAATAATATACCCAAATTATATAAGGCGTAATAATGAATATCTGGTGTATTTCTAAATATGCAAGTATTCCGCCTTATGGAACAGGTGCTAGATTATTCCATCTTACCAAAGCCTTTATTGATTTGGGACATAATGCAATACTAGTTACCTCTGACTCAACTCATCTTGCACAATACCCATCTACAGATAAAGTTTATAACTATGCTGAACCTGAAGGTGTGCCGGTTTATTGGTTAAAGACAATAAAATATAGGAAATCTTTTTCAGTAGCTAGAGTAGTTAGTTGGTTAGATTTTGAAAGGCGCTTATTTGGGTTTAAGGCCGATCAGCTAGCTAAACCCGATGTTGTCATTATTTCTTCTTTATCTATCTTTAGTATTGTTTATGGGCTTTATTTAAAGAAAAAATTTAAAGCCTTTTTAGTTTTAGAAATTAGAGATATTTGGCCATTAACTATGACAGAAGAGGCCGGTTTTTCTGACTTTCATCCTCTAGTGTTATTCATAGGTTTCCTAGAAAAGATTGGCTATAAACATTCAGATTTGATTGTGGGCACGATGCCTAAGCTTGACGTGCATGTAAATAACGTACTTGGATATAGCCGTCCTTTTCATTGTTCCCCTCTAGGATTTAAAGAAGAAAACTATGTAGATCAAGTGCTGGATGCTGAGTACAATCCTTTTAACGATGTCTTTCCCAAAAATAAAGTTGTCATTGGTTACTCTGGTAGTATGGGTATAAGTAATGCTCTAGATCCATTTATCAACTTAATTTATATGCTGCGCGATAATCAAGATATACACTTTATGTTAGTTGGTAGTGGAGATCTCAAGAAGCAGTATAAAAAGCAACTATCAGAATGTTCTAATGTTAATTTTTTGCCTAAGATTGGACAAGACGAAGTTAAATACTTCCTAGCTAAGTGTGATATTGTTTTCCTGTCTACTAAACCTTCAAAAGTATGGGATTATGGTCAATCTATGAATAAAGTAGTCGAGTATATGCTTGCAGGCAAGCCAATTATTGCTACTTATACTGGATTCCCATCTATGATAAACGAAGCAGATTGTGGTGTTTTTATTAAGTCGACCGCTAGTCGTGAGGTTGAAAAAGATATTAAAGTTGCTTTATTAGAGATGGTAAGTCTAAGTAAGGAAGAGCGAGAGGAAATTGGTAAACGAGGTCAAGACTGGATAAAGAGTAGAAGAAGTTACAGATTACTTGCGAAGGAATATTTAGGCAAGATTTTTGAAGAGATTAAAAAATCTGGGGTTAAAGATAAATGAAACGCCTTTTCGATATCACTGCTGCGACTACAGCTTTGGTCGCTTTATCTCCGGTGTATGCCATCACTGCTTACAAAGTCAAAAAAAACTTGGGATCACCGGTGCTATTTCGTCAGACGCGTCCTGGATTGAATGGTAAACCGTTTGAGATGGTTAAGTTCCGTACCATGAAAGATGCTATAGGTAGTGATGGCAATCCTCTACCAGATAGCGAGCGCTTGACCGACTTTGGTAAAATGCTACGTAATAGTAGTTTGGATGAATTGCCTGAGCTGTGGAATGTAATAAAAGGCGATATGAGCTTAGTCGGACCACGCCCGTTATTGATGGAATACCTGCCGCTATATAATAAAGAGCAAGCGCGTCGCCATGATGTACGCCCTGGTATTACGGGTTATGCGCAAGTGAATGGACGTAATGCCATCGATTGGGATAAGAAGTTTGAACTTGATACGTGGTATGTAGATAACCAATCACTTTGGCTAGATATTAAGATATTATTAAAAACGGTAAAAAAAGTGGTTATCAAAGATGGTATTAGCGCTGACGGTGAAGCAACAATGAGTAAGTTTACTGGCTCTCAAGACCAGTCAGCTTTAGAAAATAGCTATGAGTAAAGTATTTGCCGTCTATGGTGCCTCAGGCTGTGGTCGTAGCTTAATGCCGGTAGCCGTTGATCAATTACAAAGATTAGATGGTCAAGAAAATAGCCAAATCGTATTTATTGACGATGCCTTAGATGACAATGCTAATGTCAACGGCTATACAGCGATGAATTATGCAAAATTTAAAAGTATAAAAAGTGATGATAAATTTGTCCTGATTGCCATTGCTAATAGCAGTATTCGTCAAAAAATTGCAGAACAATTGGTTCAAGATAGTATCTCGTTGTGGACAGTAAAGGGAGCGAACACCTTAATTATGGATGCAGTCAGTATCGCTGCCGGTGCTGCGCTTAGTCCATTTGTCACTATCGCTGCTAACGTCACTATCGGTAAATGCTTCCATGCCAATCTATATAGCTATGTCGAACACGATTGCGTGATTGGCGACTATGTAACCTTTGCCCCGCGTGTTAGCTGTAATGGCAATATTCATATACATCATCATGCCTATATTGGTACAGGAGCAGTCATCAAACAAGGCACGCCTGATAAGCCATTAATTATTGGTAAAGGTGCCATTGTTGGGATGGGTGCGGTCGTTACCAAAGACGTTCCGGCTGGCGCAGTCGTGATTGGTAATCCTGCAAGACCGCTCAATAAATAAAAAGTATAAATAAAAAATCAGAATCAGATATTTCGTTATAAGTTACTAATTTTCAATAATGAATCATCAATTATAAATAAGCACCATCGAGGCAGCTATGTTAAACACCCCTTTTTCACCTTGGCCAAGCTTTACGCAAGAAGAGGCTGATGCGGTCAGTCAAGTATTATTATCCAACAAGGTAAATTACTGGACAGGGCAAGAGTGTCGCAAGTTTGAGACGGAGTTTGCTAAATGGGCTGATAGCAAATATGCCATTGCGATGGGTAATGGGACATTGGCATTAGACATTGCCTTACAAGCGTTAGAAATTGGCGCAGGCGATGAAGTCATCGTCACGCCGCGTACCTTTATCGCTAGTATCTCATCAGTTGTCAATGCAGGAGCGACGCCTGTATTTGCTGATGTTGATGAGGCAACCGGTAATATCACGCCTGAGTCAATCGCGGCGGTACTGACAGCTAAGACCAAAGCGATTGTCTGTGTGCATTTGGCTGGTTGGCCTTGTGATATGGATGGCATCATGGCGTTGGCAGAACAGCATAATCTATATGTGATAGAAGACTGTGCACAGGCGCACGGTGCACGTTATAAGGGTCGTAGCGTTGGTAGTATAGGGCATATCGGTGCATGGAGCTTTTGCCAAGATAAAGTAATGACCACAGGCGGTGAGGGCGGTATGGTCACCACCAATGATGAGCAATTATGGCGCAAAATGTGGGCTTATAAAGACCATGGTAAAAGCTACGCCGCTGTCTATGAGACCGAGCATCCACCAGGCTATCGCTGGCTACATGAAAGCTTTGGTACCAATTGGCGGATGACTGAGATGCAAGCGGTGCTTGGTCGTATTCAATTAACGAGAATGCCTGATTGGACAGCCAAGCGTACGGCGAATGCTCAAGCTATTCTAGATGCCTGTGCTAAGTGGGAAGCAAAAGACTATCTTTCTGTACCAAGATTAGAAGAGTCGCCGCAGTTTGCAGATTCGACCCACGCTTATTATAAGCTCTACGTTTATGTGCAGCCAGACAACCTACCAAAAGAGTGGTCACGAGATCGGATTATCCAAGAGATAAATAAATCAGGAGTTCCTTGTTTTTCAGGATCCGCTTCGGAAGTTTATCTGGAAAAAGCGTTTGATAATACCGGTTTACGTCCTGAAAGTAGATTACCAGTCGCCAAGCAGCTCGGCGAAACCAGCTTGATGTTTCTTGTGCATCCAACGTTGACGGCAGACGAAATTAAGCAAACGGTTCAGGCGATTGATAGCGTATTCACTAAGATTGATGACCAATAATTTATAATTTGTTGGGTTAAACTGAATTTAGTGACGTTATTTTAATTACGTTAATCTATATTACTGTTTGAGCGCTAGCCTTTATAATAAACCCCTTTTAATCAAAGAGTATGTGATCATGTACAAGAAGCTAAGTATTTTATTGGGTTTTGGTGTCTTATCATCAGTGTCGATGTTGGCATCTGCACAAAACCTGTATATGAACGATCTAAAGCTTAAGGCCGATCTTGACTGGCTAAATACTCAAGGGGTCGCTCAGATTAGCACTAGCACGTGGCCACTGACATCCAATGAGATCAAGCGCGCTTTAAATACGGCTAATGCTCAGACACCTGCGCAGCAGCAAGTCCTGCAGTCGGTACAAACACGCCTGGCTCAAAACCGCAATTCTGTGGTAAAAGGGAAGGCCACCCTGCATATACAAACCGATAGAGATCAGCTACCACAAAAATTTGCTGATGATAAGCTGGCGGGTCAACAAGCAAGCGTTGGCGTGTCACTTAGCGAAGCAGAGTGGGAATTTAATCTACAAGCCAATCTAAAAAATGACAAACTCATTGAAGATGGCTCAGACGTTAGCTTTGAAGGCTCATATCTTGCTGGTACCGCAGCCAATCAATGGTTGATTGCGGGTAAAATTCCAACGTGGTGGGGACCTGGTCATGATGGTAGCCTTATTCGAGGCGATGCAAGCTTACCAGTGACAGGCTTTACGATGCAGCGTGACCAACAAACAGCGCCTACATCGAAGTATTTATCGTGGGTCGGACCTTGGCAGTATCAGCTATTTGCCGGTCAGTTTGAAGATTATGCAGCGATTCCTGATGCTAAGCTGTTTGGCGCAAGACTTACCGCTAACCCATGGGAGTGGTTAGAAGTCGGGGCTTCACGTACCTTTATGTGGGGCGGTGAGGGTCGTCCAGAGAGTTTTGGCTCCTTTACTGATGCTCTTTTAGGAACCAAAGATAATGGTGGTAATGAAAGAGGAGATCCGGCCAATCAGCTGGGCGGTTTTGATGCGCGTTTAAATTTAGCGCCATTAGTGAATGTACCTGCAGGCGTTTATGCTCAATATATCGGTGAAGATGAAGCAGGCGGCTTGCCAGCTAAAAATATGTATTTAGCCGGTGTTGATTATGCTTCTGCTGCATATGGCAAACCGTACCAGCTGTATGCAGAATATACGGATACTCGAACTAGTGGTGAGGTACGCGGCATCTCTTATGATCATAGTATTTATACCGACGGCTATTATCAGCAAGGTTTCCCATTAGGCTATGCGCTAGGCGGCGATGCGGAAAGTATTGCGCTTGGTGGTCGCTTATGGCTAGATAACCGTAATTTCATTAATGCAAAAGTACAACATGCCAAGGTGAATCAAGCGGATGAAGCCATTAATCAAGCATTTCCAACGACTGATAAGTTGACCAGTATTGATGTGGCTTGGGAGCATCAATACAATCCAAAGACGCTGATATCTAGTAGGCTTTGGGCAGTCGACTCTGATATTCAGTCCACTGATGTTGGGGTAGGCATAGGTATTGAGCTACAAACTTATTAAATTCAATTGAATATATTTAAATAGGAGTTGTTACTAAGCTAACAACTCCTATTTTTTTGTCCAAAATTTGATGATTTGCTAGGGTTTATTTCCTATTGTGAGAATAGAGGTAAAAATCAGATAGATTTTTATCATGCAAAAGAAGTTTTGCGGAGAATAAGAATATATTGCCTAGAAATCTGTAGAAAATGATTGAGTATCGTTGCTGA
This sequence comes from Psychrobacter sp., assembly GCF_036731945.1. Lineage (GTDB taxonomy): Bacteria > Pseudomonadota > Gammaproteobacteria > Pseudomonadales > Moraxellaceae > Psychrobacter. Next base: position 50,164 of record NZ_DAINDI010000008.1, on the reverse strand, counting down.
CCACTCCCACCAAGTGCCGTCTGATTAACACTAATACCGCCACCAAACTAACCACCATGCCAGTTTTTCTAAATAGCTATCTAACGAGCTATCTTAGCTATTCACCTCGCGGTTGTGTGTATCACTCCTATCAGTTAACTTCTCTGCGTTATCCTTGGTATAACCCTCTCAGCTAATGTAAGTAATAAATAAGTTTTGTTGCTAATTGTTTTTAGATGGTATATAAGTATATAAGAATATACGAATATGTAAATTCAATAAAATAAATATAATTATCGAAGGGTTAACAAAGGTTTTCTTAATTATAAATCGGATTATTACTAAGACATCTTTTGTTCGTAATGTAGTTAGTGAGTCTGTAATACTCCTACATTATGAAAATTACGGTAGAGCTAATAGTTTTACGGATAGCTTCAGTTTACAAGGAGTTCATTATGCGCGGATATTTCTCTCAATTATCGACGATAGCGTGCTTAGTGCTCTTCACGGTCACATCTGGTTGCAGCAGTATCAATTCTGGACTACAAGCGGGCAAGTTACCACCTAGTGGTGCTTTTGTCGCAGAAAATGGCATTACCTTTAGTGTTCAGCCATTAGACATAGCGACCTTACCCGCTAAGCAAGCGCCCGTACTCGACAATGAGCTATATAACTTAATCAAAACTTCAAGGCCAATGAGTTACCGTATTGAAGCCGGAGATGTCATGAGTATAGCGCTCACTGATTATCCGAATATCAGTGCATCAACATCAAGTCTGACTGTTGATCAGCAGGGTTTTATTCAATTTCCATTGATTGGACGCCTAAAGGCGAGTGGCATGAGTGTGCCGCAGTTCACTGCAGTCTTGCAAGGTAGATTGCAACGCTATCTGAAATATTCAGACCCGCAAGTCAGAGTCATCAACTATCTTGGTAGCAAATTCTTTATCGATGGAGAAGTTGCCAAGTCTGGCGAGTTCCCTATTGCTGATGCACCGGTCACCTTATATGGCGCTTTGTCCATGGCAGGGGGCGCCACTACGACAGGCGATTCAAATAATATTGTATTAAATCGCCGAGGTAAAAACTATAGCTTAGGGTTGCAATCATTAAGACAGATGGGGCTATCTGCCAATCAAGTGTACATACAAGATGGCGATTCCATTCATGTTAATAGTCAAAGTCGTAATAAGGTCTATGTCTTGGGAGAGTTTGGTCGGATCGCGCCAGTCGCTATACCTGAGCAGGGGCTAAGCCTATCGCACGTACTGGGTGAATCAAGTGGTCTCAATGCCAACACTGCCAATGCTGCCAAAGTATATATTGTCCGTGACAATCAACAGTATAACTACACCAATATCTATTATGTCGATATGCAGACTATTACTGGCTTAGCATTGGCAAACCGCTTTGAGATGCAAGCCAATGACATTCTTTATGTGGATCCTACGGGTCTAACGCGTTGGAATCGTGTGCTCAGTGCTCTTTTACCCTCAACGTCTGCGATCAGGTCACTCTCAGACTTTTAAGCGTTAAGATTTATGGCATTTGAGAGTAGCATCGCGAGCCTTGAAAAATGGACTAAAAAAATAAGCAAACCGACTCATACTAACTGATGAAGACATAGTTATGGATAACAATGTTATGGATACCAATTCAAAGGATTTATCTAAACATAATAATGATAATAATCTACTGGGTCTGCTTTTAGTATTACTACGCGGCTGGAAGATCATTGTTTTGTGCGCAATTTTGGGTTTGATCATAGGGGTATTATATGTTCGCTACGAAAATCCCACCTTCAAATCAGATGCCTTGGTCCAAATTGATGAAACCTCCAAAAACTTATCAGGGCTCGGAACGAATATAGGAGAGCTATTGCCCCCTGATGATAGTTCAATGCAAGCGCAGATTAAGCTAATAAGATCGCGCATGGTATTAGAGCCAGTGGTTGATTTGCTTCATTTGGGTATTAAGTTGAACGATCCGGCAGTTAATCAGATAGATAGAATCAGAAATAACCAAACGAACGTGCAAATGAATAGTGCTGATGGCGTTGTACTCGAGACGAGTGATGGGCAAGTAAAAGTGAGTCAATTTGATGTAACAGAAGATTATCTAGATAAACCCTTCACTTTATTAAGAACTAACACAGGCTTTGTTTTAAGTAATGACAGTGAGCAATTTCAGGGGCAGTTGAATAAAGCTTATCGTTTCACCGGTAAGAATGGTCTTATTGAAATTACGGTCAATG
>NZ_DAINDI010000008.1:46237-47921 GCF_036731945.1 Psychrobacter sp. | reverse complement strand
CAATGATCTACCTACTGATGAACACCCTATCGATATTACTAAGCAGTCACTGCAAATCACCACGGACTCTATCAATAGTGCTTTGTCAGTAGTGGAAGAAGGCACTAAGACCGGTATGATTGAGCTGTCTTTGTCAGGGCTAAACCAAAAGCAAGTCAGCCTAATATTAGAACATATTGTACTGTCTTATAGTGCCCAAGACCAAACACGCAGCTCGGAACAAACTATCAAAACCATTGAGTTTATGAAAAAACAAATTCCAGCATTAAAACAAAAACTCAAAGAATCAGAAGCCATATTTAATAAATTCCGTGAGAATTCTGGGACCATTGATGTGGCACAAGAAGCGTCAATATTGCTGAGTGAAAATGCTGGAATTGATACACAAATTAGTGAGCTTAAGCTAAAAAGAGCAGATCTAACCACTTACTATACCAATGAGCATCCTCTAGTCATCCAGATCAACGAACAACTTGGCGTATTGAATGCTAGAAAGCAGCAAATCGACAATACCATCAATAAGTTGCCAGAAGTACAAAGAGAGTTTTTGACCCTCTCTGAAGATGTAAACATCGACAGAGAAATTTATCTCACTATCCTTAAGAACTACGAGCAGCTAAAAATTGTCAAAGCAGGTGAAGTCAGCGCCGCCCGTATTATTGATTTGCCTATCAATACCAATAGAATTGTCACTCCCAAAAAACAATTAATAACAATGTTAGCCACCCTAGCGGGTGCTCTGCTAGGTGCTTTATTAGTATTTATGATGCACCTACTTAGAGATGTCGTTAAAGACCCTGAACGTATTGAGTCTAAGACAGGGGTGCCAGTCATCGCCACGATTCCACGCTCTGCTGTATTATCGCGATTAAGTATTAACAAAAAGGCAGCCCCTCGTATGCTGGCGCATGTTGATAATAGTAGTTTGAGTTATGAAGCGATCAAAAGCCTTCGAACGAAACTTATATTAAGTATGCCGTCAGTCATTTCAAATAGCCAACAGGCAAAAGTACTTTTATTCACTGGTGAAAGCCCAGGCGTTGGCAAGTCGTTTATCTCGGCTAATTTGGCAGAAGTCTTTGCTCAGCTGAACAAAAAAGTTTTGGTCATGGATGCAGATATGCGTTTGGGTGAGCTGCACAAGGTCTTTGGTATGAGTCAATATGATGGCTTGGCAGATTATCTGTTGCTAGACGAGAGTAGTTTGCAACTTAACCCACTTAACAAAAGCGCCGCTGCTCAAATAACGAATGAGGTTTCTGATTTTAGTATAGATAACTTTATTCATCCGACGGGTATAGAGCATATTGACTTTATGCCACGCGGAGGGCATCCCAGTGATCCTGAATCGCTATTAATCAGCGAAAGATTTGATGCTTTGTTAACAAGATTAAAGTCTCAGTACGACTACATTATCATTGACTCACCACCATTATTGGCCGCTTCAGACGCTATGGTATTAGCGCAACATGCAGACAAAGTACTCATGATAACTAGGTACGACGCTTCAATGGAAAAACAGTTGATCTATGCCGTTAAGCAAATGGATGAGTCTAATATCCAAGTAGATGGCATTATTCTTAACGATGTCAAGCAAGGTCTTATGAGTAAATATAGCTATCATTATCGCTATACCTATGCCGACAGTCGGTAATACAGGTCATTGTAGTTACTATTACATTTT
>NZ_DAINDI010000008.1:36723-46227 GCF_036731945.1 Psychrobacter sp. | reverse complement strand
CACGCTCTTCAAAAACGCTTAGGTGGTAGAACGCTATGACAAATATAAATGAGCTAAAAATTGCTGTGATTGGTTTGGGATATGTCGGTCTTCCTTTGGCAGTTGAGTTTGGCAAGCAGCGTTCAGTGGTAGGCTTTGATATCAATGCCAGCCGTATTGCTGCGCTAATGTCAGGTACAGACCATACATTGGAAGTTAGTGATGAAGAGCTAGCTGTAGCGACACATTTGCGTTATAGCTCAGATATCCAAACACTCAAAGACTGTAATTTTTTTATTGTAACTGTACCGACACCTATCGATAGCTCAAAGCAACCCGACTTGACGCCACTAATTATGGCCTCAAAGGCAATAGGTTCATTACTAAAGAAAGATGACATTGTGGTCTATGAATCTACGGTCTATCCTGGCGCGACCGAAGAGGTTTGTGTGCCAGTACTAGAAGAAGTATCTGGATTAATTTTCAATCAAGACTTTTATGCAGGCTATAGCCCTGAGCGGATAAATCCAGGTGACAAAGAGCACCGCGTAACTAATATTTTAAAAATAACGGCTGGATCGACACCTGAGGTCGCCGATTTTATTGATAACGTTTACAACTTAATCATTACTGCGGGTACGCATAAAGCACCAAGTATTAGGGTCGCAGAAGCAGCCAAGGTCATCGAAAATACCCAAAGAGATGTCAATATTGCCTTGATTAATGAGTTAGCGGTCATCTTTAATAAGATGGGAATAGATACTGAAGCAGTGCTCAAGGCAGCGGGAACCAAATGGAACTTTTTACCGTTTCGTCCCGGACTTGTCGGTGGTCACTGTATTGGTGTCGATCCTTATTATCTGACTCATAAGGCACAAGCTATTGGTCATAATCCTGAGATTATATTGGCAGGTCGGCGGTTGAATGACAGTATGGGTGAGTATGTGGTCACACAGCTGGTCAAAACCATGATCAAAAAGCGCATACAAGTTGAAGGTGCTAAGGTTTTGGTTTTAGGACTCAGTTTTAAAGAAAACTGCCCAGATGTACGTAATACTAAGGTCATCGATATTGTACATGAGCTACAAGCATATAATATCGAGATCGATGTTCATGACCCTTGGATAGATGCCAACGAGGCTAAGCGAGAATACAGTATTACTCCTATTGTTCAGCTTGTAACAGCGCAATACGACGGTATTATTTTAGCGGTCGCTCATGAGCAGTTTGTAGCGATGGGAATAGAGAGCATAAGAGCATTGGGTAAAGATAATCACGTTCTCTATGATCTAAAGTATTTGTTTACCAAGGAAGATGCCGATATACGCCTTTAAGTATGCAGAGTAATCAAAGTAATAAGGGAGATATTTGCTATGAAAGTAACCGCCTATCAACAAGTTACAGAAGCATTAGTTAATGAACCAAAGACTTGGCTTATTACAGGGGTTGCAGGATTTATAGGCTCAAATTTACTAGAGACTCTGTTATTACTCAATCAAAAAGTCATTGGATTAGATAATTTTTCCACAGGTTTTCAGCATAACTTAAACGAGGTTCAATCGGTGGTAACGTCTGAGCAATGGCAACGTTTCAGCTTCATAGAAGGTGATATACGCAATTTAGCAGACTGCCAAACCGCTTGCGCAGATATTGACTATATTCTCCATCAAGCAGCATTAGGCTCAGTGCCACGTTCTATCGCAGATCCTATTAATACCAATGATACCAACATTTTAGGCTTTTTAAATATGCTTGTCGCCGCTCGCGATGCGAAGGTGACAAGCTTTACCTATGCTGCTAGTAGCTCGACTTATGGTGATCATCCAGCATTACCAAAGGTCGAAGATGCTATTGGTAAGCCTTTATCACCCTATGCTGTGACCAAATACGTCAATGAGCTATATGCTGACGTTTTCGCGCGTACTTATGATTTTCATACTATTGGTCTACGTTATTTCAATATTTTCGGTAAGCGTCAAACCCCTGATGGCGCTTATGCTGCAGTGATTCCTAAATGGACAGCAGCCATGATTCAAAGCGATGAGGTTTATATCAATGGTGATGGAGAAACCAGTCGTGATTTTAATTTTATCGAAAACGCGGTACAGGCCAATATCTTGGCAGCTACCGCCAATGATGATGCCAAAAACCAAGTCTATAATGTGGCTGTTGGTGGTCGTACCACGCTCAATACTTTATTTATGGCACTAAAAGATAACTTAAACGTTAATGGCGTAGATTATAGCCAAGCGCCCATCTATCGTGACTTTAGAGAAGGGGATGTACGCCATAGTCAGGCTAATATTAGTAAGATTCAAGGCGCTTTGGGCTATGACCCTCAGTTCGATGTCGTTCAAGGTATAAAAAAAGCGATGCCTTGGTATGTCACTTTTTTAAAAAAGAGCTTGTATGGTTGATGTCAAATAAAATAGAGACATTACGTTATAACGCTGAACTTTATAAATGTTTCTAGGGTGCTGTGTCTACGTCGCTAGAGGCTGTAAAAAAAATGATTCCAGTCTCGCTGAATCCTTTTTATGTTGAACTTATTATAGTTGGATAAGTTATGTTGACAGTAATCAAACAGCTCTTTGCCCTGCTGACCGATAAACAGTTAAAACAATTTTATATATTGCAAGTGCTGGTGGTTATTATGGCGTTTACAGAGCTATTGGGTATTGCGTCTATAGCTCCTTTTATGGCGTTAGTTGGCGATATTAGCATACTAGAGACCAATGGCATTTTTGCGCAATTGTATCAGATGTCTGGTCTGAATAATCCAATGGACTTCTTGTTTTATACTGGTGTGATCGTTCTGGTTATGCTGACATTTTCTACCGTGGTTTCCATGTTTACCACTTGGAGATTGTCAATCTTTGGTGCGCGTATCGGTACTGAGATTGCAGATCGCCTTTATACTTACTATATGCAGCAAAGCTGGCAGTTTCATGCCAGTGGCAGTAGTGCACAGCTGACGAAGCAGGTATCTACAGAGGCGGCAAGGATAAGTTCACAAATTGTCCAACCACTTATGACGATGAATGCAAAAATAGTATTGGCTCTGTTTATATCTATCAGTATCGTGATTTATGATCCGGTTATCGCGATTTTGGGATTATTCATATTTTCGTTAGCCTACTTTCTGCTATATAGTTTGGTGCGACAAAAATTAGAAAGTAACGGTCAAGAGCTCTCTGAAGTGTCGACTCAACGTTTTAGACTCATGAATGAAGGGTTTGGTGGTATTAAAGATGTCTTGCTACTCAATCGCAGCCATGATTTTATTAATCGGTTTCACGATAGTGGTAAAGTCTTTGCCCGTGCTCAAGGAACCAATATAGCTATTAGTCAAGTACCACGATATTTTATCGAGCTGATAGCCTTTGGGGCGATGATTTCCTTAGTCTTGGTATTGATTAAGGTGCATTCTGGTAATTTAGGAGAAGTCTTACCAGTCTTAGCCGTCTATGCGCTGGCGGCATTTAAGTTGTTGCCAGCTTTACAACAAATATATTCTAGTCTATCTCAAATTAAAGGTAATACTGCTGCTTTTGAAGCCATCAGAGAAGATTTAGAGCAGTCATTTGATAGTCAGAAAACTAGCAATGATACCGCTGTATCCACCTCAGTTGATCTAAAAAAAGGCATCAAGCTCAGCGACATAACGTTTAGTTATCCTGGTAAAGAGAGACCGGCTGTGAATAGCGTTACTATTACTATCCCTGTAAACAGTGTGATTGGGCTGGTTGGTTCGTCAGGCTCTGGCAAATCAACTTTGATAGATTTATTACTTGGTTTGCTTACCCCGCATCAGGGTAGTATATATGTCGATGATGTTCGTATCACTGTAGATAATAAACGCGCTTGGCAAGATCTATTGGGATTTGTACCACAAAGTATTTTTCTGAGTGAAGGGAGCGTCGCTGAAAATATAGCCTTTGGTATCCCGGCGAAAGACATCAGCCTTGAGCAAGTTAATAAAGCGTTAAATCTAGCCAATTTGACAGAATTGGTTGAGCAACTGCCAGAAGGTATCAATACCAAAGTAGGGGAGCGCGGCGTACAGCTCTCAGGTGGTCAGCGGCAACGTATTGGTATTGCCCGCGCACTCTATCATGAAGCAGAGGTTTTAGTATTCGACGAAGCAACCAGTGCGTTAGATGGTATTACTGAAAAGACAGTCATGGACGCTATCCATGAGTTCAGTGGTCAAAAGACTATTATTATGATTGCACACCGTCTAAAGACCGTAGAGAAATGTGATCTTATCTACTTTATGGAACAGGGTAAAATAATTGATTGTGGGACCTATCAAGAACTTGTAGCACGTAATGTCAAGTTCAAAGAAATGGCACAATACGCTTAGCGTTGCCAGCGGGAGGTTTGGCATGTATTTAAGTTTGATTATCCCGTTTTTCAATTCGGTACACAAATGTAAGAGGATTCTTAAACGTATATCAGAAATAACGTCGAGCGATCTTGAGGTTGTTTTAATTGATGATGGCTCAACTGACGACACTTATCGTTTACTTACCGATTTTAGAGATAACCTACCACAGGCTAATATAACCGTAATAAAACAAGAAAATAAGGGCCCTGGTGGTGCTAGGAACACGGGGTTAAAACGGGCAAACGGTGAATATGTTTGGTTCATCGACTCTGATGATGACATCACGCTAGAGGCATTAGCATGTATAAAAAGCAACTGCGCCAATCAGTATGATTTTATCGATTTTAATGTTGTAAGCTCAGACGGTATTCCTATCAATAGAATGGGTGTGTTGGCAGGCAGCTATCGAGATAGACAAGAAATTTCTTCTCTGCTTTTTAGCAAGTTTTTGTCTCAAACATGCAAAGCTTTTAGGCGGGTTTTTTTGATTGAAAACCAGGTTCGTTATCCTGAAAACTGCTATTACGAAGACATTCCACTGGCGTTTACCCTTCCGCTTCTCGTCACGAGTTTTTTAAAAACAGACATCGTTGGCTACCTATATCATCAAGAGTTCGCTTCTATTACGAGAGGTGAGATAACGCTAAAATCACTTGATCGTCTTTATACATCAACTCATGGACTGAAAGAGGGTTTAGCACTTGCCAAAACGGATATAGAAATCGATATCATAAAGCAGCGTTTTATTCAGCTGTACTTGATAGACAGTGCGGAGATGTTCTTTAGCGTCATGCCCAATAAAGGGTGGGTAAGTATTTGGCGAATTATGAGCGAATATCGCAGATTGGCTAAGCAATTTAATATAAGTTTAACCCCTTTTCCTCTCATTAATGAAAAGGACTATCAGTATAAAATTTATTTCCAAGCACAATGGCTTATGTCTTTTATGATAACGGGTAACCAGGCAGCTTATTTTGCAGAGATAAGGAAAAAAGCGTGGGGTTTATAAAGCTATATATCTACTAAATCTCTATATTTTCGCCCCCTAATCTATTGGTCAGTCACCGCCGGTAAAACCAAACGATAAGCCCAAACACAACTTATTAAATTACCTTATACGTTTTTAACCAATATATTCGTATTTAAGGATATATTTCTTTACAACAAAAGTACTTTGCAGCATAGTTGTCGTGATGAAGAATTTATATGCGGTCAGTAAGGCGTTCTATTTCAGCGCTATTAAGCTCAGATAAAGTACGGGACATTCTCGATCAGGTTAAGGAGAGCGAAGTAATGGAAGAGATTGGTATAGCAATGCACAAGCTTTGTGAAAAGCTGTTTCCGATATGTCGTAGCATCACTGGCACAGGTTTTCGAGAATCCTTAGAGATTCTAAAAAATGATATGCAATTGCATGATTTGAATGTGTTTGAGGTAGCAACTGGTACCAAGTGCTTTGATTGGGAAGTCCCAAAAGAGTGGAGTATTAGAGACGCCTATATCATTACTCCTGATGGCAAAAAAATATGTGACTTTAAAGTTTCTAACCTTCATGTGGTTGGCTATTCTCTACCCGTAAATCAAAACATATCGCTTGAAGAGTTGCAGGAGCATCTTTACTCATTGCCAGAGCAGCCGAATGCGATACCTTATATAACCTCATATTACCAAGAAAGATGGGGTTTTTGTATCACTCAACAAGAGAGGGACACGCTCAAACCAGGTACTTATGAAGTATATATAGACAGTGATTTACAAGAAGGAAGCTTAACCTACGGGGAATTGATCATTCCAGGTAAGACGGCAGAAGAGATCTTTTTATCAACCTATTTGTGTCACCCCTCAATGGCAAATAATGAGCTATCAGGACCAGTGGTAACAGCGTTTTTGGCAAAATGGCTGTTAAGTTTGCCGTCCCGAAAATATACTTATCGTATCATTATTATCCCTGAAACTATTGGCTCAATAACTTATCTAAGCCGTCATCATGAAGCGATGAAACAAAACATCATTGCTGGGTTTAATATTACCTGTGTTGGTGATGATAGGGCTTACTCATATTTGCCTTCCAAAACTGGTGATACGTTAGCAGACCAAGTAGCAAAACATGTTTTAACCCACACGCATCCAGAGTTTGTCAGTTATTCTTTTTTGGACAGGGGAAGTGATGAAAGACAGTACTGTAGCAAGGGCATAGATCTGCCTGTATGTTCAATCATGAGAACCAAGTATGGTTGCTATCCAGAGTATCACACCTCTTTAGATGACTTGGAGCTGGTCACGGCTACCGGGCTGCTTGGTAGCTATGAGGTGCTAAAAAAATCGATTGAATGTCTTGAAGCTAATGAGGTACTTGATACAAACTTTTTGTGCGAACCCCAACTTGGCAAGAGAGGTCTACATCCCACCATTGGCACCAAAGACAGTAGCTTAGTAGTCAAAAATATGATGAATTTTTTGGCTTATTGTGATGGAGTCAGTACCAATCTAGAAATAGCAGAAAAAATAAACGCGCCATTATGGGCATTGCAAGGTACTATAAATAAGCTGAAAGCTGAAAATTTATTGGTAAGTGTTGACTTGGTTTCAGATCATGATGACAGTTATGAATATTCAAAACTGCTAATTTGACCTTTATAGTAGATTGCTAATCTGCTTACTTTTACCACATCGAACACTGTAGCTCATATTTTTATTAATATTTCCTAAATTTTTTTTCTGTAGATAACGGTAATTTTCTAACTGGTAAAGAGCGTTGGCTTAAATATATGAATAATCATATATTTAAGCCAACGCTCTTTTTTTGATAATTAATTTTTAGCATTTGTTTTACGTTTAAGTCATCATTACTACTTGTATATTCAAAAATTAAAATTAATAAATATATATATGCTTTATTTTGGATATTAATGGTGTTATAGTTTTGTTAAGTTTATTACAGAGTAATTGATCGAATAATATTTGGTAGCATTGCAACTGGTAGAGGGATTTTACATGTTGACTAATAGCACTATTCTCATCACTGGCGGCACAGGTTCATTTGGTAATACCTTTTTACCCATGACCTTAGCGAAATATAATCCTAAAAAAATCATCATCTTTTCACGTGATGAGATGAAGCAATGGGAGATGGCAAAAAAATTCGTCGGTGACGATAGAGTGCGCTTCTTCATCGGCAATGTCCGTGATAAAGAGCGCTTATACCGTGCATTAGACGGCGTTGATTATGTTGTCCATGCGGCTGCTACTAAAATTGTACCCACCGCTGAATACAACCCATTTGAATGCGTAAAAACCAATATCAATGGTGCCATGAACTTAATTGATGCCTGTATTGATAAAGGGGTCAAAGGTGTGGTTGCGCTCTCTACTGATAAAGCCAGTAGCCCGATCAACCTTTATGGTGCTACTAAGCTTGCTTCCGATAAATTGTTCGTAGCGGGTAATGCTTATTCTGGCGAGCATGGCACTAAGTTTTCAGTAGTACGTTATGGCAATGTCATGGGTTCTCGTGGCTCAGTCATTCCTTTTTTCATGTCTATTAGAGATAAAGGTGTGCTACCGATTACCGATGACCGTATGACCCGCTTTATGATTTCACTAGAAGATGGCGTCAGGTTAGTTTGGCCTGCGTTCGAAGATATGATTGGTGGCGAGATTTACGTCAAAAAAATCCCTTCTATTAAAATGACAGATCTCGCCAGAGTACTCGCCCCAGAAGCCAAGCAGGAAATTATAGGTATTCGTCCCGGTGAGAAACTGCATGAACAAATGATCAGTAGCGAAGACGCTTGTTATACCTATGAATATCCCGAACATTTTAAAATTTTGCCGCTGATACATAACTGGGCAGTATGTCCAAAGCGAATCAAAGATGGTAAAAAAGTACCTAAAGGTTTCGTGTACGCCAGTGATAGTAATCTCGAATGGATGTCTGATGGCGATTTGCAAGATTGGCTACAGATAAACTGCGAAAAAATAGGGAGCGTCTAAATGATTCCCTATGGCCGCCAAGACATCAATCAGCAAGATATTGATGCTGTGGTTGAGGTTCTTAGATCAGATTTTTTGACCCAAGGCCCTCAAGTTCCTGCATTTGAACAGGCCATCATGGATGCGTGTGATGCCAAGTATGCTATTGCGGTTAACAGTGCGACATCGGCATTACATATCGCCTGTTTGGCCTTAGGGTTAGGCAATGAAGATTGGCTTTGGACAACACCAAATACTTTTGTCGCTTCAGCAAATTGTGCGCTGTATTGCGGTGCCAAAGTTGATTTTGTCGATATCGATCCTCGTACTTATAATCTTTGCGCGAAACAATTAGAGAAAAAGCTTATTGCAGCGCAAAAGGTAGGAAAGCTACCCAAGATAGTAATCCCTGTGCATTTCAGTGGTCAGTCATGTGATATGCAAGCAATCCATGAACTGGCTAAAAAGTATGGCTTTCACATTATTGAAGATGCCTCACATGCGATTGGCGGTAAATATAAGGGTGAGCCTATTGGTAATGGTGGTTACAGCGACATCACGATATTTAGTTTTCATCCGGTCAAGATAATTACCAGTGCTGAAGGTGGCGCTGCCGTGACCAATAGGGAAGATCTCGCTGAAAAAATGTTGCTACTGCGCAGTCATGGCATTACTCGTGATGAAGAGTTAATGACTAAAGCTGCAGATGGCCCTTGGTATTATCAGCAAATTGCATTGGGCTTTAACTATCGCATGACAGAGTTGCAAGCTGCTCTTGGGCTATCACAAATGCAGCGCTTACAAGAGTTTGTTATCAAGCGTCATAAGCTAGCGTCTCGCTATGACGAGTTACTTCAAGACCTACCAATCACCTTACCCTGGCAACACCCCGACAGTGAATCAGCCAGACATCTATACGTCATTCGTCTGCAATTAGAACAAATTAACATAACCCACTTTGATGTGTTTAACGCGCTGCGTGCGGCAGGGGTTCTAGTTAATTTGCATTATATCCCTGTACATATGCAGCCCTATTATCAAAAATTAGGATTTGCGTCCGGTCAATTCCCTGAAGCGGAGCAGTATTATAAAGAAGCCATCAGTATCCCACTGTTTTCAGCGATGACTGAAGGGCAACAAGACACTGTATGCTCGACGCTGAA
>NZ_DAINDI010000008.1:23304-36713 GCF_036731945.1 Psychrobacter sp. | reverse complement strand
CGCTGAAAACCATATTGAGTAAAGAATCATGAATATCCTAGCGCACAGTCACAAGCTTGCGCTAGGAACGGCGCAATTTGGGCTGAAATATGGTTTAGCCAATATGGCAGATAAAGTACCAAGCGACATGGTTGCGCAATTACTAGAAATAGCCAGCGCATGTGACATAACAATGCTCGATACCGCTATTGCTTATGGTGATAGTGAACAAGTCTTAGGTCGGTATAACCTTACGAAGTTTGAGATAGTCAGTAAGTTACCAGCAGTGCCATCTGATTGTTCAAACGTAGAAGAATGGGTGCTAGAACAAACAATAGCTTCATTAAAGCGTTTAAAAACGGATAAATTGCACGACTTGTTATTACATAGGCCAGCCCAGTTGTTAGAGACAAACGGCGAGAAAATATATAAGTCGATATTAAAACTCAAAGAGCAAGGCATGGTGGACCAGATTGGCGTTTCTGTTTATGGTCCTGATGAATTATCCGAGCTTATTAAAAGGTTTGATTTCGATGTCATTCAAGCGCCTATGAATATATTTGATCGGCGTATGGAGAATACGGGAATGCTTAAACAGCTAAAAAAAGCAGGTGCAGCCATTCATATTAGATCAGCTTTTTTACAAGGTCTTTTATTGATGCCAAGTGAAAAGATTCCAGTATATTTCGCGCCATGGGCATCATTAATTAAACAGTACCATCAGTGGTTAAATCAACAAGGCATCTCTCCTTTGCAGGCCTGCTTAAGCTATCTTAACCAACATATTGATATCGATAAAATCATAGTCGGAGTAGATAATATTTGGCAGATGAAACAAATCATTGCTGCAATTGATGCTCCTATCGCTGACATGCCTGATTTTTTGCAATCAGTAGATGAAGGTTTGATTAATCCGTCGAGGTGGCAGCTATGACATTAAAATTGGGCGTCATCGGTTCATCTGAAGGTAATGGACATCCTTATTCATGGAGCGCTATCTTTAATGGTTATGATGCGCTGGAAATGGAAAAATGTGGCTATCCTGTTATACCACGTTATTTAGAGCAGCAACAATGGCCTGAGAGTCAAATCAAAGAGGCGAGAGTGACTGCTATTTGGACACAAGATATCGCACTTTCTCGGCACATTGCCAAAGCGGCAAAAATTGAGCACGTTTTGGCTTGTTACACAGATATGATTGGACAAGTAGATGCCGTTCTGTTGGCACGTGATGATGCATATAACCATTTGCAGTATGCCGAACCATTCTTACGTCAAGGTATCGCTATTTATATAGATAAACCTATAGCCCTATCAATTAATGATTTAAATAGGTTATATGCATTAGAGCAATATCCAGGTCAGATCTTTACTTGTTCAGCGCTCAGATATAGCCAGCAGTTAGCGCTGACTAAGGCAGATAGGCAGAGTTTGGGAACTATTAAGCAAATCACTACATTTACCCCAAAATCATGGTCTAAGTATGCCGTACATATTATTGAACCTGTGCTAAACATGCTCTCAGAAGGGGATAGTCCAGTAGAAATGACCGCTCTTTCTGCTGACAAAGACAGCGGCTCGGGCAGCCTAATGGTTCGCTGGGGAAGTGGTATACAGACCAATTTTTTTGCACTGGGTGATGTGCAAACCCCAATCTCAATCAGAGTGTTTGGTACGAATGGTTGGAAAGACTTTACATTTACAGATTCATTCTCAGCGTTTAAAGCAGCTTTACAAGCTTTTATACAAGGTATCTCAGACAAGAAGGTAATGTCAGATAAAGCATTTAATACAACAGTGGTGCAACTGCTTGAAAGAGGTTGCCAATGAAAGAGACAATCTTGATTACAGGTGGTACAGGTAAGTTTGGCAGGCAGTTTGTCAAACATTTCGCAGCTAAGGGCTGGCAGGTGTTATTTACAAGATAATGCCGATAGTTTAATAAAAGAGCTAGCTGGCGACTGTTGTTTGATGCCGCTGTTAGTTGATTTTACTAAGCCGCAAGCAGTACAGGACATCGTTAAGCACACTCAAGACTCTGGCTATACCATTAATCACTTGGTAAACAATGCGCGTAGTTTGGATTTTTTGCAGACAGACTCATTAGGTCAGACAAGCCGTGAAGATTTTTTAGCAGAGTATTTGATGGATGTCATCGTGCCTTATGAGCTATCAATAGGGCTATTCAATACTCAGCCAAACGAGCTAAGCACAATCACTAATATAGGCTCGCAGTATGGTGTCGTCGCTGCCAATCCCGCTTTATATGAAGATTATCCAAAACAGTCGCCGATTCAATACAGTGTTGCCAAAGCAGCATTGATACATTTAACAAAAGAGCTTGCTGTACGTTTTTCTGGTTTCAATATAAGGGTTAATTGTATTGCCTATGGCGGTGTCGGCGGTCGCGTCGATGATAGTTTTGAAGCTAGGTACGCAAAGCTTACACCAAGTGGGCGAATGTTATCTGAAGCTGATCTTATAGGACCTTTAGAGCTTTTAATTTCAGAAAGTTGTAATTCTATCAATGGTCAAACCATTCAAGCTGATGGGGGGTGGACATTATGGTAAACCGTAGAATTGCCATTATTCCTGCTCGCGGCGGTTCAAAAAGAATCCCGAAAAAAAACATAACCGATTTTAATGGTCTACCGATGATTGCTTGGACTATTAAAGCAGCGGAAGAATCTAAATTATTTGATCGTATCCTTGTGTCTACCGATGATCCAGAGATAGCAGAAATATCGAAACAATTTGGTGCTGAAGTACCTTTTCTACGCAACAGTTTTGCTGATGATTATTCCACCGTTAGCGAGGCCACAACATTTGCTTTACAGCAGGCTATGGAGTATTGGAACGAGAAATATAATGTGGTGGTTCAATTGATGGCCAATTGTCCATTACGAAATAGTGCGGATATACAATCGTTAGTTTCTATATTTGAAGCAAAAAAGCGCACAGCTCAAATTAGCTGTTTTGAGTATGGGTGGATGAATCCGTGGTGGGCGGCAACCATTAATGAGGCGGGTAGACCTACTCAAGTTTTTTCCGAAACGTTGTCTCAGCGTTCTCAAGACTTGCCCAAGCTTTATTGTCCAACGGGAGCTATTTGGATATCTACAGTGAAAGCGCTGTTGGCTCACCAAACGTTCTATTCACCAGGCTACACATTTGAGCCGATATCATTAAAAAGTGCCATGGACATAGACGACTATGAAGATTTAGAAATTGCTAATGCATTAGTCGTAGCCAGTGATTACTCGTCATGACAGCAAAAGAGTACAAGATTGTCTTTCGCTGTGATGCTTCTATTCAGATAGGATCTGGTCACGTGATGCGCTGCTTAACTTTAGCTGACGAGCTATCTAGGCAAGGCGCGGAATGTTCTTTTATATGCCGTCAGCACGATGGCAATTTGATTAAGGAGATTCAGCAGCAGGGATATCAAGTATATCCGCTTCCTTTAGAGCAAGACTTAGGTGTTGAATCAGAAAGCAAGGCTATACTTGCTCATGCTGATTGGCTGGCTAGTACGCAACACAGAGATGCGGAATTAAGCTGTTCGATAGTGGAGAAAATGACACCTGATTGGTTAATCGTTGATCATTATGCGCTAGATGAGAGTTGGGAAAAAAAACTGAAGCCTTATTGCAAAAAGATAATGGTCATCGATGATCTGGCAGATCGGAAACATCATTGCGACGTTTTACTGGACCAAAACTTTGGTCGTGAGCCGCAAGACTATGCTGCCCATGTTAATGAAGATTGTGAATTACTATGCGGGTCTAACTATGCGTTACTTAGGCCTGAATTTGCTGAATGGCGAAGCTACAGCTTAGAGCGGCGTCAACATAATAAATTGGCAAGTATTTTGATTAATTTAGGTGGGGTTGATAAGGATAATATGACAACCAAAATCCTAAAAGCACTGCAAAATAAATCGTTACCGGATTCCTGTTCTATTACCATCGTGATGGGCTCCACTTCACCATGGATTGAGGCAGTAAAACAACAAGCCGCAATCATGCAGTGGCGTACGGTGGTAAAAGTAGGGGTAAATAACATGGCTGAGCTAATGGGCAATAGTGACTTGGCTATCGGCGCTGCAGGGTCAACCTCATGGGAAAGATGTTGTTTAGGGTTGCCAACTATTATGCTGGTTTTAGCGGATAACCAACAGGTTATTGCTAACGCATTAGAAGCTGTGGGAGCTGCACGGACATTTGATATAAATATATTAGAGGCTGAGCCATTAGCGTTTGATCAAGTTATAAAGTCAGTCGTACCTAAGATCAAAGAGATGAGCAGGGCAGCGAGCAAAGTTACTGATGGGCTTGGCGTATTACGCCTCTCAGGATTTTTATTTCAATAGGCCGAAAGGAAATATTATGAAAATCAGTTTCCTATGTAATGACCCTAGGCATCCCGTCAATGACTATCTATACACATGGTTGAAAAATAACAATAGCAAGCATGAGATAGAGCTAGTGCGTCAGAAAAAGGATCTGTCTGGAGGCGACATATTATTTCTCATTTCTTGTACAGAAATTATAAGTAGCCAAGAGCGTAACGCTTATATGAGCTGTCTAGTACTTCATGCCAGTGACTTACCAAAAGGTAGGGGTTGGAGCCCTCATATATGGAGCATTTTAGAAGGAAAAGAGGAGCTAACTTTAACACTGTTAGAAGCTAGTAATAAGGTCGATAGCGGAAAAATATGGAAAAAATTAAAGTTTCAAGTACCTAAGCATGCACTATGGGATGAAATCAATAACCAATTATTTGAAAAAGAGCTGGAGTTAATAGATTTTGCAGTTAGTAATTTCAAGAGTGTCTCACCTAAGCCACAAGATATAAATATAGCGCCAACTTATTATTCCAAACGTACGCCCATGGATAGCGCAATTGATCCTTTCAAGAGTATAGAGAGTCAGTTTGATAAAATCCGAGTCTGTGATCCTAAACGGTTTCCTGCATATATAGAGCTGTACGGTGAGAAGTATAAAATTACTTTGGAGAAAATAAATGACCAATAGTATCAATATAGATGGTCGTACCATAGGTCTTAATCAAGCCCCTTATATCATTGCTGAGATGTCGGCAAACCATAATGGAGACCTTGATATAGCTCTGCGTATTATAGAAGAGGCCAAACGCGCCGGTGCTGACGCCATTAAAATGCAAACGTACAGGCCTGATACGATTACTTTAAAGTCAGACTTACCGGATTTTCAAATTTCAGAGGGTTTATGGGCTGGACGTACTTTATATGATTTGTACGAGTGGGCTCATACCCCTTGGGATTGGCATAAGCCATTGTTCGAGCGTGCTCGTCAGTTAGGTATTACGATATTTAGCTCCCCTTTTGACAGCACCGCTGTAGATCTACTCGAGGATCTAGGAGCACCTGCATACAAAATAGCTTCTTTTGAGGCCGTTGACTTAGCATTAATTAAATACGTTGCTAGCACTGGCAAGCCGATGATTATATCTACTGGTATGGCCAATATTGATGAAATAGAAGAAGCGATAGATGCTGCACGTGTAGGCGGCTGTAAGGAGCTAGCCATCCTTCATTGTGTTAGTGGTTATCCTGCGCCAGCTGCCGATTATAACCTAAATACGATTGCAGATATGATAGAACGCTTTGGGCTAGTAACAGGTTTGTCAGATCACACTCTTGATAACACCACTGCAATCACCAGTGTCGCCCTTGGAGCTTCTATTATCGAGAAACATTTTACTCTTGATCGTAATGGTGGTGGTCCTGACGACAGTTTTTCATTAGAGCCAGCAGATTTGGCTGCCTTATGCCGTGATACCAAGACAGCTTGGCAAGCGCTTGGACAGGTAGATTACAGCCGAAAAGCCAGTGAAAAATCCAATACTAAGTTTCGCCGTTCATTATATTTTGTAAAAGATATGGAAGAAGGCGATACCATCACTGAAGATTCTGTCCGCAGTGTGCGTCCTGGATTTGGTTTGGCGCCAAAATATTTGCATGAAGTGATAGGTAAAAAGGTAACACGGAACGTCAATGCCAACACTGCTCTTACTAGCGATACTGTAGAAGGATTATTTGAAGAGATTGTAAGAATATAGGTAGGACGGTCGAACGATTAAATATATTGGAGTATATAAGATGGATGTGTTTATCGTAAGAACGAGACTACAGTCTTTAATTGTTGAAAAAATAATAAATGTAGAGAAAATAAGTAGATATATCTTAGTACTGTGTTATCTGGATAATAAATATGAAGATGATTCTGAATATTATACTACTTATAAAAAAATTAGGAAAAATGCCTTTTTTACTATAAATGTATTTTGCAGTAGTAGAATTTCAGTCAACTTTTTAAAGTTTACCGTATCACAGTTAATGGCGCTTATCACCAACGGTAAGATTTTTTTAGCCGTTATTGATAGCTATCCTTTTGCACTTTCAAATATGTTTTTTCCTAGTTTAGAGATTAATACATTCGACGATGGCTCATACAATGTGATTAAGTCTTCAGCGTATTTTAATGAGAACGCTCTCGCTAGAAAAGGAGTAAAAGGATTTATTTCTAGAAAGGTTTTC
The DNA here is from genome assembly GCF_036731945.1 of Psychrobacter sp. Lineage (GTDB taxonomy): Bacteria > Pseudomonadota > Gammaproteobacteria > Pseudomonadales > Moraxellaceae > Psychrobacter. The sequence continues at coordinate 30,154 of NZ_DAINDI010000008.1, read as the reverse complement.
CCTAATGGGGGAGCTAAGTATTTAAGAGATAAAACCAAGCGTCATTATACCGTTTTCCCTGATTTAGATAATATCGTAGAAAAAGACAGGGTGGTCAATCTTGATTGGGATTGGAGCGAACTGTTAGATAACAGGGATTTAGATAAATTGCCGATAAATACCAATACTATTTTATTAGGAACCGCGTTCCAAGATTTCAGTATTAGGCAGCAAGTAAAGCTTAAAAAAAACGTAATGAAAATTATCGATGATGTAGGGTTGTATATCATGCATCCACGGGAAGAGAGTTGGTTTGAAAATGCAAAAGCAGTTAAATTGCATAGTCCTGCAGAAGCGGTACTAAAGTATATACAGAGTGCTAATAATAAAGAATTGACCGTATACCATATCGACACAACCGTATCTTATTCCTTAAAAAGTAATGAGCATATTAACTTTATCGACTTGCTTTCTGAAGTTTGATTGGGTGCTAGCTAAATAGTTTTTATAAAACGGTGTAATAAGTAAGGTTATAAAAGTTATAAAAAGTATTTTTATGAGTAAGAAAAAAAATATAAGATTTTTTGTTAGACAACAGTCTACTTAAAAAAGGCTACATAATAATGAAAAAAATTGCGTTTTTTTTACCAGATCTTCGGTGTGGCGGCGCAGAAAAGGTAGCGTTTTTGCTTGCTAACGAGTTTATCAAACAAGGTTTTAAAGTTGATATGGTCTTGAGTAAAGCTCAGGGAGAATTCTTATCAGAGCTAAACAGCCAAATTCGAATCGTAGACTTAAAAGCAGATCGCATACGTTATGTGTTTAAGCCTTTATTAAAATATTTTAAAAGTGACAAGCCGGATGTGGTACTAGCGTCTATGTGGCCTTTGACATTATTGGCAGTTGTTGCATTTAAGTCAGCAAAACTACCAGGCTCGGTTGTAGTCTCAGATCATACTACCTTTTCTCAAGCCCCTTTAATGCAAAAAAGGTCAATGCGCTGGTTTTTTAAATATAGCTTAAGCTTGGTTTATCCTTTTGCTGACGCAATAGTGGCAGTGTCTGATGGTGTCGCTGATGATTTGTGCCGACTAGGTGGGCTAAAACGTAAAAGTATTACCGTTATATTTAATCCTGTAGAACTCAATACAGATCTTTGCCCAGAAGACGAAGGCTTTAGGCATTGGGAAAGTTATCAAGGCAAAAAAATAATCGCTGTTGGGGCTTTAAAAAAGGAAAAAGATTATCCATCACTACTAGAAGCATTTTCTCTGCTTCTTAAAAAAGAAGATGCTTACCTAACGATATTGGGGCAAGGAGATTTATTAGCGGATCTAAAAGCTTTAGCCGTAAAGTTAGAGATAGCTGAACGGGTTAACTTTGCAGGCTTTAGTAGAAACCCCTCTGCATGGATGGCGTCATCTGACTTACTCGTTCTTTCATCTAACTGCGAAGGCTTTGGCAATGTATTGATTGAAGCCATGAGTGTTGGTACACCAGTGGTTTCTACCGACTGTCAGTCAGGACCAAGAGAAATTCTCGAAAACGAGCGGTATGGAAGGTTAGTGCCAGTTGGTGATATTAAGGCTTTAGCCAATGCTATGTATAAATCCCTTAATAATCAACATAATATCAATGCTTTAAAGAGTCGTGCTGCTGATTTTTCAGTAGATAAAATTGCGAAACAATATATTGGAGCGCTTAAATAATGTGTGGATTATTAGGAATAGTAGATTATAAAAAAAGTGTCAGTACGAGTTTATTTAATGAGATGTTAAATAGCTTGAAACACCGTGGCCCAGATGATGAAGGGATAGAGGTTTTTTCTTTAGAGTCGTGCTCTATATTTCTAGGTCATAGAAGACTGTCAATAATAGACATCAGTTCTAATGGTCATCAGCCTATGCTCTACGAACACCTAGCTATTATATACAACGGAGAGGTTTATAACTTCAAAGATATACGGCAGGATTTAATAGCAGAAGGTTATTCGTTTGACTCAAATAGTGATACAGAAGTAATTTTAAAGTCCTATCACTTTTGGGGAATAGATTGTGTAGAACGATTTAGAGGTATGTTTGCCTTTGCGATTTACGATTCTAAGCAACAAGAAATTATCATTTTCCGAGATCGTGCAGGTGTAAAACCTCTATATTACTCTCAAACAGATAATGCATTAATATTTTCAAGTGAATTAAGACCTCTTATAAATTATCCTTATTTCAATAAAGAGATAGATTTCGAAGCGGTATCTTCTTATTTGCAGTTTGGGTATATTCACGCCCCAAAGACTATATTTAAATCTGTCCAAAAGCTACTCCCTGGGCATTATCTGAAATATGATATTAGATCAAAGATTTTGGTAAAAGAGTGCTACTGGAATATTAATGATTTTTATGAGAATCAAGTTGCAAGAGAGGATATTACAGAGAAATTAGAAGCTACTATCATTGAAGCTTTCAACCTACGTATGATAGCAGATGTTCCAGTAGGGGTTTTCCTTAGCGGTGGCATAGATAGCTCTTTAGTAGCAGCAATTGTCCAGAAATATAGCAAAATGCCTATCAATACTTTTACGATTGGATTTGAGGATAAAAAGTACGACGAATCTAACTATGCCAAGGAAATCGCTAAATACTTAGGTACAAATCATACCGAACTTATTTGTAACAAAGAAGACGCTTTAGCAATTATCACGAAGTTACCAAAGATATTCGATGAGCCATTTGCAGATAGCTCTGCTATACCAACTGTTTTGGTTTCTAAGCTTGCAAAAAAACAAGTGTCAGTGGTGCTCTCTGGTGATGGTGGTGACGAACTATTCTGTGGATACCCAAGCTACGTGCTTATGGAAAAAAGGTTTGAGCGGCTATCTAAAGTTCCATTCAGAAAAACATTAAAAACAATATCTAATACATTTCCAACTCCTGTTTTTATACAAAATAGATTTAATGGTAAGTTATATAATAGATTTATAAAAGTTAAAAACATGCTAGATCATGATGATATTGTCAATACCTTTAAAATTGCAAATTCTGTCTTTTCAAAAGATGAGATTAAGCGTTTAATAAGAGCAGACTATTTTTTCTCTAAAGATATACCTGCTACTACATCAAACTTAGAAAAAATGATGATTTCAGATTTCAAGGGTTATTTGCCTGATGACTTAATGGTTAAAATAGATCGATCGACAATGAGTGCGTCTTTAGAAGGACGAGAACCCTTACTTGATCATAAAATAATTGAATTTGCTGCAAGCTTACCGGTATCTTACAAAAAAAATAAAGAGATATTAAAAAGTATTCTAAGTCATTATATTCCTGAAGAGCTGTTTCTTAGGAAGAAACAAGGCTTTGGTATACCAATAAATGATTGGCTCCGAGAAGATCTTAAGTATCTTTTAGACAAATATTTGGGTGAATCATTAATAAAAAAATATAATATCTTTGACTATGATTATATATCAAAATTACTAGAGGCGTTTTACGTGGGAAAAAACGATGATAATAAGGTTTGGGTTTTGTTAATGTTCCAAATGTGGCTTTCAGAAAATACAGATTTTATTGAATGTAATAAATAGTTTTTGAGTTAATCAATAGTTAAGGTGTCGATATGATTATTTTATTCTTACGCAATTGCTTTGTACCATTAATCTACTTAAAAAAACTAGGTCTTTTAAATTCATATAAACCCTGGATTGGTTTTTAATTGTATTTATTTGATAGGATATAATAAAAGGGAAAGGTGGATTGATGGGAAATCAATTTTTGAAAAGAATCATGTTTTCTATGTTGGCAGAAAAATCTAGATTAGAGTCTAGGAGAGATAAGCTGGTTAAAAATAACATAGTGACAGTTCTTAACATGCATAGAGTCTCGCCTGACACAGGTAGTGCGTATAAGGCAATATGTCCATTGTTTTTTGACCAGCTAATTGGTTATTTGGCAAAAGAATTTCATATTTGCTTGTTTGGTAATTTTAAAAAAATAAAAACAAATAAGCCTAAATTAATATTATCATTTGATGATGGCTACAAAGATTTTATAGATTATGCGGTGCCCATATTAGAAAAACATAATGTTCGAGTCAATCAAAATGTAATTCCTTACTGTATCGAAACCGGCTTACCACCTGTAAATGTATTGCTACAAGACTTTATTGGAAAAGCGCCTGATGAGCTTTTAAAGAAAATACCTATAGAGATAGATACTACTATTATTGACCGTGATAAATTGGGCATAAAAGCATCTTTTCTTATTAAATACCTTCCCGAATCTGAGTTTATACCTTGTAGAGCTGAGTTACTAAAATTTTTATTAAATTATCCAGAGTTTCTTTGTGCCTCAGTAATGACCAAAAAAGATATCATGCAGATATCCTCAACACATGAGATTGGCGCTCACTCCTTTGAGCATTTATCAATGGAAAACCAAAATAAAGAATATTTCTTAAATGATCTGAAAAAATGTAAAGAATATTTTTTAGAAAGCCTACAACTTGATTGTGATATTTATTGCTTCCCAAATGGCAGTGCCACAGCTGAGCAGATAGTACTCGCTAAAGAATACGGTTTCCAAAATGTTCTATTGGTAGGTGATAAGTATAGTGATGCGACTAGCGGGGTCTTTAATCGGTTTACATTTGATGTCAGTAGCATGGCTGAGGCAAAGTATAAATCATTTGGTAGAAGAGCTCTATTAATATAAAAATTACGTTAAGGCTATACTTTTTTTATAAATTTATTATAGGAGGAAAGTTTTAGGGTAATTTTATCGTTATGTATTTATCACCACAATATAGCTAGCTTTACATACCTCTAAAATATGACGGAGTATCTATGAGTAACTCAGTATTGTTTATCTCTTATGATGGCTTGCTAGATCCTTTAGGTGGTAGCCAAATACTACCGTATTTACATAGTATCCGTCAGCACCCTCGTCCTTTACATATCTTAAGCTATGAAAAACCTGCACGTTTTAAGGCAGGTGGTGAGTTATTAAAAGCAGAGTTGGCCAGTTTTGGCATAGGATGGACACCTTTGTCTTTCACGACACATTTCGGTAAGTTAGGTAAGCTTTGGGATTTATCTCGCATGTATGAAGTTGCTTTATATTTGCAGCTTAAACATCGTTTTGGCGTGATCCATTGTCGTAGCTATCAAGCCATGCAGGTTGGCGCATTACTTCGTAAGCTTACCGGCGTAAAGGTCTTGTTTGATATGCGCGGTCTTTGGGTTGACGAGAGAGTAGATGGCGATATTTGGAAGCTAGATAATAGTATTGATGCTTCAATATTTAAGCTATATAAGTATGTAGAGAGCAGTCTTCTTTTGAGTGCCAGTCATATTGTGGCTCTTACAGAACGAGTGGTACCTGAACTGTATAAGCTGTCGCCAGATATGTCTGCTCCCATTACCGTGATTCCTTGCTGTGCAGACTTTGAGCATTTTATCCTACCTACTGCTAAGCAGCGTATGGCTACTCGTCAGGAGCTAGGATTACCTGAAAATGCTTTTGTGCTCTCGTACCTAGGCTCTTTAGGGACTTGGTATATGTTAGACGAAATGCTGCAACTGTTTGGCAAAGCCGCTGCTGAGCGAGAAGAGGTGCACTTTCTATTGATTACTAAGGATTGGCGAGCGGAACATGAGGCATTAATAAGTGCACTTGGCTTGTCACATTTGCGTACGCGAATACATGTGCATGAAGCCAAACGCGACCAAGTGCCTGCTTATATAGGATGCTCTGATTTAATGCTTAGTTTCATTAAGCCCGCTTATTCAAAAATGGCAAGTTCGCCTACTAAGATAGCCGAAGCGCTTGCGGTAGGTGTGCCCGTCGTTAGTAACGCGGGAATTGGTGATATAGATGATATGACTACTCGGCTACAAGCAGGTGCAGTTATAGATTTAGATAAGCCGGACAGCCTATCTACTATCGTATCCTCACTTGATAGCCTCCGAGTGCGAGCTAAATCCGAATTAGATCTCCATGTCGCAGCATTAAGTTATAAGAAGATTTACGAGCAGCTGGAACAGACACTATGACCAATAATTTGGATGCTACCTTATTTATAACAGATGTTTGTGGCACATTGGTCTATGACGATACAACGTTAGGCCTGCTCAGAGTACATTTTTCTCAGCAGCCTGAACGTCAATGGCGTTTGCCAGTGCTGCGTGCTCTGACCGCCCATCGTAGTCCGTTTCGATTGGGAGTAGCAGCGATTGAACGTCTCAGTGGTAAACATATTTTAAAACATTTGCTCGTCAGAATGATGAAAAACGATACGGTCAGCTCTCTCGAATTGAATGCAGAGATTTATGCACAATGGTTATTGGAGAATAGAAAAGTTCCTGCTGTTTGGGATGTCATCACACCGGCGATAAAAGACAAACACACGATATTGGCTTCTGCCAGTTTACAGCCTATCGTTTCGGCATTGGCAAAACAGCTAGGTGTCAGGTTTGTTGCTAGTGAGCTTGAGAGTAATGACGGTGTTTTAACAGGTCGTTATAAAAACGATTTAACGGGATTAAAAATACAAGCATTAAGTAATCTTATAGGTCAGGACCTGATTAGCAGCTTTTACAATGCTATCAGCGACAATATAACAGATCGAGAATTATTAAGTGGTGCAAGGAGAGCTTATGTGGTTTTGCATAAAGCGTCCCATAAGGAGCGCTGGGCAGGATTAACCGCTACTTATATAAGGCTAAGCTGATGAATATCATATATCTATTGCCATTTAGTTACTTCTACAATACGCGTTTACGTAATGGAAGTTGGGTTTTTCATGCGCTATTTGAGTGGCTAAGTGCAGCCATACTTGTGATGGCTCTGGGTAGTATCCCACCGTTTCAAGCTTTGAT